>NZ_JBBEGC010000170.1:0-12882 GCF_037401995.1 Saccharothrix sp. CCNWYY140 | reverse complement strand
CGGTGGGGGAACCGAGGCCCTCCACTTGTAGGTAACACCTACCGCGCGCTCCGCGCGCGAAGGACGCGCTGCGCGCGCGAAAAAGCGTGCAGCGCGCGTCGAAAACCCGCGCGCTGCACGCCATCGCGTTGCCCAGTGGTTGCTCAGTAAGTCGGCAGGCTGGTGTCGACCTCGCGTGCCCACGCCAGCACACCGCCACCGACGTGCACCGCATCCTTGAAGCCCGCCTGGTGCAGCACCGCCAAAGCCTCCGCCGACCGCGCACCCGACTTGCAGTGCAGCACGATCTGCTTGTCCTGCGGCAGCTCCGCGAAAGCCTCACCCGACAGGATCCGGTCCTTCGGGATCAGCACCGAGCCCGGGATCTTCACGATCTCGTACTCGTGGGGCTCTCGGACGTCGATGAGGACGAAGTTGTCGCCGCTGTCCTGCTTCTGCTTCAGCTCCAGCGGGGTGATGGTGTTGCCCGCCGCCGCGTTCTGGGCCTCGTCGGAGACCACGCCGCAGAAGGCCTCGTAGTCGATGAGTTCGGTGATCTTGACGCTCTCCGGGTCCTTGCGGATCTTGATGGTCCGGTAGGACATCTCCAGGGCGTCGTACACCATCAGCCGGCCCAGCAGCGGCTCGCCGATGCCGGTCAGGAGCTTGATCGCCTCGGTCACCATGATCGAGCCGATCGACGCGCACAGCACGCCCAGGACGCCGCCCTCGGCGCACGACGGGACCATGCCGGGCGGCGGGGGCTCCGGGTAGAGGTCGCGGTAGTTCAGGCCCTGGCCGTTGGGCGCGTCCTCCCAGAAGACGCTGACCTGGCCCTCGAACCGGAAGATCGAGCCCCAGACGTACGGCTTGCCCAGCAGCACGGCCGCGTCGTTGACCAGGTAGCGGGTGGCGAAGTTGTCCGTGCCGTCGAGGATGAGGTCGTAGTCGCGGAAGATGTCGAGGGCGTTCTCCGAGTTCAGGTGCGTCTGGTGGAGGTTCACCTTGACGTACGGGTTGATCTCGGCGATCGACTCGCGCGCGGACTCCGCCTTCGGCTTGCCGACGTCGGACTGGCCGTGGATGACCTGGCGCTGGAGGTTCGACTCGTCGACGGTGTCGAAGTCGACGATGCCGAGCGTGCCCACCCCGGCCGCGGCGAGGTAGAGCAGCGCCGGCGACCCGAGCCCGCCCGCCCCGACGACCAGGACCTTCGCGTTCTTCAGCCGCTTCTGTCCGTCCACCCCGACGTCCGGGATGATCAGGTGCCGGCTGTACCGCGCGACTTCCTCCTTGGTCAGCTCCGCTGCGGGCTCCACGAGCGGCGGAAGCGCCATCTGATCCTCCTCGACGAGACATGTCCTCTACCGATGGACAACACCAGACTGGACCACCGTCTTCCCCGATGGGAAGTCGTCCCATTGCGTGGACACGAAGTGGCGACCGGCGTCCCACGCCCACGTCAACGGGGCGCGACGGGGAAGGCGTTGGGGGTGCAGACCTTGCCGTCGGCCGCGACCACGCCGCGGTTGGAGACGTCGACCTCGTTGAGCCGGGCCACGTAGTCGTTGGCCACGCCGAAGGTCTGCTGCATCATCACGGGCGCCGGCTGGCCGTTCTCCTTGCACCCCTCGTGCGGGTTCTTCAACACGTGCCCGACCTCGTGGTTCACCGCGTAGGTCCGGTAGAACGACAGATCGGTGTTGAACGCCTTCGCGCCCCGCACCCACCGCGCCACGTTGATCACCACGCGCTCGGTGGGCGGGTGCCAGCAGGACGTCTCGTACTGGATCTGGAAACCGCACAGGCCGTGCGTGGTGTTCGGCGTGGTCAGGCTGATGATGAAGTCCACCGGGCCGCTGTCCACCCGCTGCATGGCGACCTGACCGGTGCCGATCCAGCTGCGCGGGTCGGCCAGGATGCCGTCGACGGTCCGCGCGAACGCGTCTCGATCGCCGCCGAAGTCCGCCGCGTCCACGCCGTCCTCGATGGCGATCGAGTACTTGTACAGCTTCCCCTGGCCCGCCTGGCCCGTCCCGCCGGGGACGACCTGCCACGTGCCGGCGCCCTGCTCGGAGTACTTCGGCCCGTCGGGCAACTCGGCGGTCGGGATGTTGACCAGGTCGATCTTGGACGGCGGTGTCTCGGTGGCCACCGGCGGACCGGAGGAGGTGCTGGTCTCGGTCGGGCCGGCCGCGCCGGTCTGGCCCGGCTCGCCGACGCTCGAGGGCGTGGCCGTGTCGAGCACCACGAGAGCGGTCAGGACGAGCAGCACGGGGACGGCGTAGATGCGCCAGCCGTAGTTCGCGACCAGGCCTTTCAGGCCGCGCTTGCGCTTGCGGCGGTGCCTGCCCGCCGGTTCCCAGGACGCGGTCAGCGGCTCGGCGGCGGTGCGCCGGGTGCCGCGCCGGTAGCGGTCCTCGGCGGGCGGCGCCGCCTCACGCTCGTCCGACGTCCGGTTCACGGCGACCAGAGTGCCACAAGCCCGACGAGCCGGTGCGGGCCGGTGCTCGTCCGCAGGTCACGGGTCTGAACCGATCTACCAGTCCGCACCGCGTTCCCACATCCCGAGCACGGCCCGCGCCACCGTCGTCGGCCGCTCCATCTGCGCCACGTGGCCGGTCCGCGGCAGCACGAGCAGCCGCCCGCGCGGCAGCAGCCGGGCCACCCGGGGGGCCTTGCGGGCGCTGACCAGCTTGTCCTGCACACCCCACACCACCAGCGTCGGCGCGGTGATCTTCGGCGGCAGCTGCCACATCGACTTCGAGCGCGGCACCAGCCACGCCCGGAACAGCTCCAGCGTGCTGCGACCCAGGGCCTCGGGCGCCCACGGCTGCGCGGAACGCTCGGTGTACTCCTCCACCGACTGCCGGAACCGGTCGTCGGGCACCTGCGCGGGGTCGGCGAAGCACAGGTTGAGCATCTGCCGGGCGCGCTGCTCGGGCGTCACGAGCATGAGCTGCCGGCGCACCCGCGGACCGAGGATGGGCAGGAACGCCAGCGGCATCCGGCGGTCGGACACCCGGTTCAGCCGGGGCCTCAGGTCGGGCACGGCCGGTGAGATGAGGGTGAGCGTCTTCACCAGATCGGGTCGGGTCGACGCCACGAACAGGGAGATCGCGCCGCCCATCGAGTTGCCGAACAGGTGGACCGGACCCACGCCGAGCCCTTCGATGAACCCCGCGACCACCTCGGCGTGCGTGGTCATGCTGAACGTGTACCCCGGGATCGGCTCGGACCGCCCGAACCCCGGCAGGTCCAGCGCGTGCCCCGCGACGTGCTCGGACAGCTGGCCCGCGAGGTCGGTCCAGTTCGTCGCCGAACCGCCCAGGCCGTGCACGTAGACGGCGGTCTCGGCGGTCGGTCCGGGGGTGCGCCGGACGTGCACGCGGTGCCCCGCGACCTCGACGTAGTCACCAGGCCAGGGGCCGCTCGTTGTGTCCAGCGGAGGTAGCGGTGCGGAGGACAGGGGCACGTGGGTGAGGGCGGGTCTGCTCGCCTCCAGGGTCTCGGTCACCCCACCAGGATGCCTGCTTGAACGTCCTATGAAACGGGAAGCTTTGCCGCAACGCTGCTACCAGCGAGTAAGGTTGCTCCCGACGAACCGGGGAGGCCACCCCCCGCCGGTTCCGCGATGTGAAGGTTGGCTGGAGGCACCATGACGGAGACGGCCCAGACCACGGTCGGGCACAACGGCGGCGCGGGTCGAGGGGTCCGCCTCCCACGCACCGCCCGGCGTGCCCAGTTGCTGGCCGCGGCGCAGGACGTGTTCGTGTCCAACGGCTACCACGCCGCCGCGATGGACGAGATCGCCGAACGCGCGGGCGTGAGCAAGCCGGTGCTGTACCAGCACTTCCCGGGCAAGCTGGAGCTGTACATGGCTCTGCTGGAGTCCCACGTGGACGAGCTGGTGAACCGCGTGCGCGGTGCGCTGGCGTCCACGACGGACAACAAGCAGCGCGTGAAGGCGACGGTCGCAGCGTTCTACGACTTCGTGGACGGCGAGGGCCAGGCGTTCCGCATGGTCTTCGAGTCCGACCTGCGCGGCGAACCTGCCGTGGCCCAGGCGGTCGAGCGGGCGACGACCGACAGCGTGGACGCGATCACCGAGACGATCACGGCCGACACGGGCCTGGACGAGGACCGGGCGCGGCTGCTCGCGGTGGGCCTGGTCGGCTTGAGCCAGGTGACGGCCCGGTCGTGGCTCGCGGACGACCGCAAGGTCCCCAAGGAGGACGCGGTGTCGCTGATCTCCAACTTGGCGTGGCGCGGCATCGGCGGCGGCTTCCCCCTCCACCAGCACTGAACAGCGAAGAGGGCCGGACCCCCAGGGGACCGGCCCTCTTCCTCGTTCACAGCAGCGCGGTGATGTGTGCTGTGACCTCTGCTGATCTCTCCAGCGGCAGCATGTGCCCCGCACCCGGGTAGATCACCAACTCCGTGCCCGGCAGCTCGTCCGCGATGGTCCGCGCGTGCCGCAGTGGCGTGAGCTTGTCCGCGCCCCCGGCCAAGACCACGCACGGAATCCCGGCGAACTCCTTCAGCGCCTTCTTCCGGTCGTGCTCGTTGAGCGACTCGCGGAACGCGACCATCGCCACCGGGTTGCACCGGCCCACCATCGCCGCCGTCGACGCCACGTCCACCCACGACGGCCGCTTGCCGAACAGCAGCCACCGCAGTCCCGGCCGCAGCACCTCGGTGCGCCGCAACAACTGCGCCCGCCGGAGCTTCGCGATCTGCCGGTTCGACGCGGCCTCGCCGGCGAGGAAGACCCGGCCCAGCAAGCCCGGCAAGCCGAGCGTCGAGCCGGACAGCTCACCGGACGAGGTCGCGACGAACACGACCCCGGCGACGCGGTCGAGCAGCGTGGGGTGCTGCTCGGCCAGCGCCATGAGCGTCATGCCGCCCATCGAGTGCCCGGCGAACACGATGCGCCCCTTCGGCACCCGTGCCGCCAGCAGCTCGGCCAGGTCGTCCGCGCACTGCGCGATGGTCGCGCTCTCCGCCGTGGCCGCCCCGGATCCGCCATGTCCGCGGTGGTCGTAGCGCAGCACCCGGCCGGGCAGCGCGGGGGCGACGTGGTCCCACGACGTCTGGTCCAGCGTCCACCCGTGCACCAGCACGGTGGTCACGTCGGCGTCGCGGGGACCGGTGTCCACCACGTGCAGGGCGGTGCCGTCCGCGGTCACGAACCGGTGGTCCGGCTCCCAGGGCGCGCTCATCCGATGAGGAACGACCGGCGCCACGCGCGCATCCCCGGCTTGCCGACGAGACCGTTCTCGTCGAGGAACTCCATGATCCCCTTGCCCGCCCACCGGATCGTCTCCTGCCAGTGCGGGTTGCCCAGCGCCGCCTTGTGCGCCTCGTCCTTGTCCAGGCCGACCGCCGCGTACACCTCGGGGTTGATGACCGACCGCGTGATGAACATCGCGGTCGTGGCCAGCAGCCACCGCTGGTAGGGCAGCTCCTTCTTGGAGATCTTCCGCATCCCGCGCACGACCT
This sequence comes from Saccharothrix sp. CCNWYY140, assembly GCF_037401995.1. Lineage (NCBI taxonomy): Bacteria > Bacillati > Actinomycetota > Actinomycetes > Pseudonocardiales > Pseudonocardiaceae > Saccharothrix > Saccharothrix sp. CCNWYY140. The sequence continues at coordinate 7,401 of NZ_JBBEGC010000170.1, read as the reverse complement.
CCTCGCGGGCGAACCGCACGTGCCGCGCCTCCTCCAGCACGTGGATGCGGTTGACCATGCGGACCAGCGGCTGCACGGTCTCGTCGGCCATCGTCTCGCGCTGGAGGCGGTCGAGGATCTCCTCGGCGACCAGGATCGAGCCGTACAGCGCGGGGCCGTAGCCGATCACCGGGAGCAGTTTGCCCAGGTGGTAGGTGTAGCGGCGGGGGCCGTAGGGCGGGCACCCGATGCGCTCGACCATGCGGGCGAACATGGTGGAGTGCCGGCACTCGTCGGCGACCTCGGTCAGCGCGTACTGCGCGTGCTTGGTCGTCGGGTCGGAGCGGTAGACCTCCTTGAGCAGCATCTGCATCAGGAGGATCTCGAACCACAGGCCGACGCTGGCGACGCTGGCCACCTCGTGGCGGGAGAGGTCGATGCGCTGCTCCTCGGACATGCGCTCCCACAGCGCGGTGCCGTAGAGGGAGCAGCGGTGTTCGGGCGTGTAGCGCAGGCCCTCGACCAGCGGCGCGTTCCAGTCGATGTCGACCTCGGGGTCGTAGAACTTGTCAGCCGAGGAGTTGAGCAGCCGTTCGGCGGTTTTCTCGCGATCGGCGACTTTCAAGGTCCTCGTCATCGGGTCCCTCCCCGGCTCGGGATATCTGTGACTTGAGGTAACAGTTACTTCTGGTAGCGTGCGTCACATGGCTCGAACTGTCAAGGGCGGAACGGACGCACGCCGGGAGCGCTGGAAGGGGCACCGGGAGGCGCGCCGGGCCGAGTTCGTGGAGGCGACCATCCGCGCGGTCGCCGCGCACGGCCCCGACGTGGGGATGGACGAGATCGCCGCGGAGGCGGGCGTCAGCAAGCCCGTGCTGTACCGGCACTTCGCCGACAAGTCCGACCTGTACCTCGCGGTCGGGCGGCGGGGCACCGAGCTGCTGATGGAGTCGATGGTCCCGGCCATCGCCGAGGACGGACCGATCCGCACGCGCATCCGCCGGATCGTGGACTCCTACCTGACGGTCATCGAGGACAACCCGAACCTGTACCGGTTCGTCGTGCGCAAGTCCTTCGCCGACCGGCCCGTCGAGCAGGACGTGGTGGCCGAGGACAAGGAGCTGATCGCCGCGGCCCTGGCCCGCCTGCTCGGCGACTACCTGCGCGCGTTCGACATGGACTCCGGCGGCGCCGAGCCGTGGGCGCACGCCCTGGTCGGCATGGTGCAGAACGCCGGCGACTGGTGGCTGGACCGCCAGTCCATGACCCGGGCGAGCCTGAGCGACTACCTGACCACCATCATCTGGCACGCGATCGACGGGCTGCTCCGCTCCGCGGGCGTCGAGCTGGACCCGGACGCGCCGCTGACCACCGATTTCTCCACCGAGCCCGCCCGGCTGCGGCTCGTCAACGGCGAGGAGGCGTGATGTCGCAGGAACACGGGGAGCACGACGAGGACGGCTACACCGGGTCCGCGGTGCTGGTGTTCGACCAGCGCGAGGTGGCGGTGGAGGTGGAGCTGCGCGGGTACTTCCAGCCCATCGACGGGCGGTACCACTGGTACGGCCGGGTCAAGGCGAACGAGCAGGTCACCGAACTGGTGGAAGGCGGTGCGCGGACCGCGCTGCTGCGCACCCCGGACGGTTCGGCGACCGGCAAGCTCACCGACCCGGACCCGTGGTCGCGCTACCGGGTGGCGGGGATCTCGACCCCGCCGTTCACGGTGGGCTGATCACCCTGAAAGACGACGAGAGGGGCACCCGCGGCGGGTGCCCCTCTCGTCGTTCGAAGCTCGTTCAGTCCGCCACGAAGCCGACGCGGCGGCTGTCGCTCGGACCGATCTCCACGTACGCGATGCGCGCCGCGGGCACCACGAACCGGGCGCCCTTCTGGTCGACCAGCGTGAGGTGACCGCTGCCCGCCTTCAGCGCGTCCGCGACCTGGGACTCCACCTCGTCGGGGGAAAGAGCGCTCGACACCACGAGCTCCCGCGGGCTGTCCGCGACGCCGACCCTGACCTCCACGCTGACCTCCGTACGCGCTGTGAACCTTCCGGGAACCAACCCTAGCCGAGCCCGAGCGCCGTCATGCGGCGCGTGTGGCTCTGCTGGAGCCGCCGGAACAGCGCCGCGATGCCCGCGAGGTCACCCGATCCGCGCACGATCAGCTCGGCCAGCGGATCGCGCTCGGCCACCACGTACTGGGCCTGCGTCAACGCTTCCCCGAGCAGCCGGCGACCCCACAGGGTGAGCCGGTCCTTCACCTTCGGGTCGTTCTCGCACACCGCCCGGACTTCGCGCTCGGCGAACGCGGAGTGCCCCGTGTCGGCCAGCACGGCGAGCACCAGCTCCTTGGTCGGCTCGTCGTCGAGCCACTGGGCGACCTCGCGGTAGAAGTCCGCCGCCAGCCCGTCGCCGACGTAGGCCTTGACCAACGACTCGTGCCACGACTTCGGCGCGGTCGAGGCGTGGAAGGCGTCGAACCCGGCCACGAACGGGCGCATCGCGTCCTCGACCGAGTGACCGTGGGCGGCGAGGTACTTCTCGATCAACGCGTAGTGGCCGATCTCGGCCGCCGCCATCGCCGACAGGTCCGCCCGCCCGGCCAGCGTCGGCGCGGTCCGCGCGTCCTCGGCCATGCGGTCGAACGCCGACAGCTCGCCGTACGCCAGCGCGCCGAGGAGGTCGACCACACCCTCCGCCACCTGCCCGGACACCACCGTCTGACCCGCCTCCGCCTCACCCATGAGCGGCAGCCTAGTCGGCCCGACCCCCGCCACCGCCGGTGTCGGCCGCGAGTGGTTTTCACAACACCCCACGCGTGCGGTCCGCAGGTATCCGCAGGTGCCTGGCCTGTTCCACCCCGATCGGCCTAAGCGCCGGGTAGACTCGCACCTTGACGCCCGGCGCGGCGCGGCCCAGAGGGGGCTCGCAGCGGTGCCGCAGGCTGAAACTACGGCGGCACCGTGCCGCCCGGAGAGGGTGCGCGCATACCTCGCTGGCCCTCCCGCGCCACTGCCCGGCCGCTCCCCAACGGCCGAGAGGCGGCAGGCGTGGTCGAGCGGCCCGTACAGGCCGTGCGCGCTGGTACGAGAGAGGCGATCATCCTGACCGCGACGAACGAACGAACGCACCTTGATCCGGTGGCCCTGGAGCACTCCGAGGCCGGGTTGCCCGAGGAGGACACCTCCCACCCGCTGGTCGCCAACGCGCCGGTCCGCACCGACTCCCCGACGTTCACCGAGATGGGTGTGCGCGAGGAGATCGTCCGGGCGCTGGCCGAGGCGGGCATCGAACGGGCCTTCGCCATCCAGGAGCTGACGCTGCCGCTGGCCCTGGCCGGTGACGACGTCATCGGCCAGGCCCGCACGGGCACCGGCAAGACCCTGGGCTTCGGCATCCCGCTGCTCCAGCGCATCACCGTCCCGGGTGACGGCACCCCGCAGGCCCTGGTCGTCGTGCCGACCCGCGAGCTGTGCCTCCAGGTCACCCACGACCTGACCGACGCGGCCAAGCACCTGGGCGTCCGCGTGCTGGCCATCTACGGCGGCCGGCCGTACGAGCCGCAGATCGCCGCCCTGCGCAAGGGCGTCGACGTGGTCGTCGGCACCCCGGGCCGCCTGCTCGACCTGGCCGAGCAGCGCCACCTGGTGCTGGGCAAGGTCCGCGGCCTGGTGCTGGACGAGGCCGACGAGATGCTCGACCTGGGCTTCCTGCCCGACATCGAGCGCATCCTGCGCATGGTGCCCGACGAGCGGCAGACCATGCTGTTCTCGGCGACCATGCCCGGCCCGATCATCACGCTGGCCCGCACGTTCCTCAACCAGCCCACGCACGTCCGGGCCGAGGAGAACGACGCCGGCGCGATCCACGAGCGCACCGAGCAGTTCGTCTACCGCGCCCACGCGCTGGACAAGACCGAACTGCTGGCCCGCGCCCTCCAGGCCCGCGAACGCGGCCTGTCCATGATCTTCGCCCGCACCAAGCGCACCGTGCAGAAGGTCGCCGACGAGCTGGTGGAACGCGGTTTCGCCGCCGCCGCCGTGCACGGCGACCTGGGCCAGGGCGCGCGCGAGCAGGCCCTGCGGGCGTTCCGCAGCGGCAAGATCGACGTGCTGGTGGCCACCGACGTGGCCGCGCGCGGCATCGACGTCGAGGGCGTCACGCACGTCATCAACTACCAGTGCCCCGAGGACGAGAAGACCTACGTGCACCGCATCGGCCGCACCGGCCGCGCGGGCCGCACGGGCGTCGCCGTCACGCTCGTGGACTGGGACGAGATGCCCCGCTGGAAGTCCATCAGCGACGCGCTGGGCCTGGACAAGCCGGAACCGGTGGAGACGTACTCGACGTCGGACCACCTGTTCGCCGAGCTGGACATCCCCGCCGGCTCCACCGGCCGCCTGCCCCTGGGCCTGCGCACCCGCGCCGGCCTCTCCGCGGAGGTCGAGGAAGACCTGAGCGACGGCAAGGGCAAGTCCCGCAAGCGCCGCCGCCGCAGCTCGGGCTCCGGCTCGGGTTCGGGCTCGGCTTCGACCTCGGGCGACACCCCGCAGGCCGAGGAAGCGGCCGAGGACACCACCCGCCCGCGCCGCACCCGCGCACGCACCCGCCGCCGCGGCGGCGTCGTGGTGGCCGGCGAGAACGAGACCGAGTCGACTTCGGAGACCCCGGCGCAGTCCGAGCAGTCCGCCGAGGGCTCTTCGGACCGTCCTCGTCGTCGCCGTCGCCGTCGCTCCGGTGCGGAGTCCGGCGGTTCCGCCGACGCGGTGCAGTCGGCAGACTGACGCAGTGTTGGATGGCCGCGACTGACGTCGCGGCGGTTCGGCCGCCCTGAAGTCGGCTCGTCGAGTCACCTTTCGCTCCGATCGAAGAACGTGATCGGACCGAAAGGCGCCACGACAAGCCGACGGCGGCCTCACACGGATCACCGGCCACGTGCGGCAGCATGTGGCCGGACAGATCACCCCACCGAAACGCAGCGGGAGCCGGGCAGTGGGTCAGCCGGAGCAGGCGGAGTCGAACAGCCAGGTCGTCGTGGACACGACGGCCGAGGCCGGTCCCGCCGAACACGACACCGGGCACGACACCGGGCACGTGCCCGCCGAGGACGTGCTGGGCGACGAGCCGACCCCGCCGGTCGACGACGAGCCGGTGCTGCCCGCCCGGTCGTGGCGGCGGCCCGGGGACTGGGTGGCGTTGACGCTGCTGGTCGTCGTGGTGCTGGTCGCGAGCCTGCTGGTGTGGGCGTTCAGCGACGCCCGCAACACCGTCTCGCAGACCGGTCCGAGCCAGGTCACGCCGCTGCCGCAGGTCACGGTGCTGCCGCCGTCGATGGGCGAGGTGTGGCGCGCGCCCAGCGCCGCCACCCAGCAGCCGGTCAGCCTGGACTCCGTGGTCGTCACCGGTGACGGCGGCGAGGTCGTCGGCCGGGACGCGCTGAGCGGCGACGTCCGCTGGCGCTACAGCCGCGACTGGCCGCTGTGCACGGTGAGCACGGCGTGGGGCCGGGTGTTCGCCCTGTACCGCAAGGACACCAACTGCTCGGAGCTGACCACGCTGGACGCCCCGTCCGGCAAGCGCGGCCCGCAGCGCAACGGCGACGCAGCCCTGGACACCCGCCTCCTCAACGAGGGTTCGCACGTCCTGACCACCGGCGAGACCTACTTCGAGGTCTACCGGCGCGACGACCTGGTCCGCTCGCTGGAGTACGGCACCCTGCGGGCCATCGTGAACCCCGGCAAGCAGCCCCGGCAGGGGTGCCAGTACGGCTCGTTCGCGGTGACCGGCGGCAAGGCGGCGGTGATCGAGCGCTGCTACTCGCAGGACCCGTCGGACCGGTTGACCGTGCTCAAGCCCAACCCGGAGAAGTCCGACGAGCCGCAGGTGCTCAGCACCACCATCGTCGGGGTCAAGGGCGCGCGGGTGATCGCGGTGAGCGGCAACCGGGTGGCCGTGGCGGTGCCGGGCAAGGTGCAGGTGTACGACTCCGACTCCAGCAGCCTGATCGCGGAATACCCGGTCGACGTCACCGCGGCCGAGCTGGAGGGCGACCCGCCGGGCCGCGTGGTGCCGACGATGACCAGCACGGCGAACATCTACTGGTTCACCGGCTCGCGGACGGTGGCGCTGTCGCTGATCGACCTCCAGCCGGTGTGGTCCATGCCGTCGAAGGGTCCGGGCACGACGCTGGCCGGCCGGGTCCTGGTGCCCGTGCCGGGCGCGCTGACGGTCGTGGACCAGGTCAACGGCCAGGAGGTCGGCCGCATCCCGGTCGACCGCGGCGGCTACGACGGCACCGTCCTGATGGCCACCGAGGGCCCGATCGTGCTGGAACAACGCGGCGACACCCTCGTCGCCCTCCGGTAGACGATCCCGACTCCACCGAGTCGACCACGCGCGAGCGCCCGTCGTGCGGCACACTTCGAGACGTGTACTCGCAGCTCAGCCCTCACCGCGCGCACCGGGTCGACCTACCGGGCCGCTACGGCCCGGTAGCGGCGTTGCGCGCACCCGCCGCGGGCGTCGACCTGGGCGCGACGGCACTGCTGGTGCCGGGCTACACGGGTTCCAAAGAGGACTTCGCACCGATGATCGACCCGATCTCGGACGCGGGCCTGGAGGTCGTGGCGATCGACCTGCCCGGCCAGTACGAATCCCCCGGCCCCACCGCCGAGACCGACTACCGCCCAGGTCCGCTGGGTGCGGCCCTGGCGGAACTGGTCGGCAAACTCACCGCCGAAGGCCGCCGAGTCCTGCTGCTGGGCCACTCGTACGGCGGCTTGGTCGCCCGCGGTGCCGTGCTGGCGGGCGCACCCATCACGGGTTTGGTCCTGCTGTCGTCGGGACCGTCCGAGCTGCCACCAGGCGAACGCCGCACGGCCTTGGACTACGGCGAGATCACCTTGCGCGAACAGGGCATCGAGGCCTCCCAACAACTCAACGAGGTCCGCGCCGCCCTGCACCCGAGGTGGTCCCTGATGCCCCAGGAACTGAAGGACTTCTACCGAGAACGCTTCCTCCGTTCCACGCCGGCGGGGCTGCTGGGCATGGGCGACTCCCTGCGCACCGAACCGGACCTGGTCGCCAAACTGGCCCGGACCCTGCGCGCGGCCTGTGTGCCGTGTTTGGTGGTGTGCGGCGAACTGGATGACGCTTGGTCGGCGGCGGCCCAACGAGACATGGCCGAGCGGTTGGATGCCGACTTCGCGGTGCTGAAGGGTGTCATGCACTCCCCTAACACCGAGGCCCCGAAGGAACTCCTCGCCACCCTGCTACCCACCTGGCGAGCCTGGCTCTCGGCCTAGCCCAAGCCCCGCTTTTCGGTACACCCACACCCCAGGGTTTCTTCGGCGCGCGCAGCGCGGTCTTCGCGCGCGGAGCGCGCGGTAGGTGTTACCTACAAGTGGAGGGCCTCGGTTCC
>NZ_JBBEGC010000169.1:0-13080 GCF_037401995.1 Saccharothrix sp. CCNWYY140 | reverse complement strand
CAGGCCGGACGGGGAAAGAAACCGAGGCCCTTCCCGTGGGCGCTAGCCGCTTCGGCTCGCGCCTTCGGCGCGGAGCAGATCGCGCGTTGTGCGGTTGGCTTCGGTTAGGCGACTGAGGTGTAGCGGCCTTGGAATCGGACTAGGGGTGGGTTGCCGGTGCTGTGCTGGATCTCCACCGGTTCGCCGACCAACGCCACGTGATCCCCCACCGCGATCCGCCGGGCGGTCCGGCACCGCAGGCGCAAGGGGGCATCCAACAAGTGGGGCACACCGTCCACATCGGACTCCCAGCGGGTGGCTGGTCCGAAGCGGTCCGAGCCTGTGCGGGCGAACAGGTCCGACAACTCCGTCTGACCGGCGTGCAGCAGGTGTACCGCGAACAACGGTGAGGTACGCAGGACCGGCCACGCCGAGGCGCCCTCCGCGATCCATACCACCACCATCGGGGGGTGCAGGCTCGCCGAGGTGAAAGAGCTGACAGTGACACCCACCGGGCCGTCCGGGCCAGTCGCGGTGACGATGCCGACAGCCTGGGGGAAGTCGCGCAAAGCAGTGCGGAGGTCGGTCATCGGGTCGCCACCGCCGGGGCTGCGAACCAGCCGGACTCGGCGAGTTGTTCGCCCAGTTCGGTGATGAGCACGGTCTGGTCGGCCGTGAGAGCAGCTTCGTTGACGAACAAGCCCTTGCCCGGCACGGAAGCACCCAGCTCGGCCAGCAGCGGCTTCAAGTGCACCTCCACCGCCAAAGCGTGCTTGTCCGCCGCCGCCACCAGCAACGGCACGGCAGTCTTGCCGCGTAGCCAACCCCCGGGAGCCTGGTCCAGCACGGACTTCAGCAAACCGGTGTAGGTGGCCTTGTACGTCGGCGAGGCGACCACGAGCACGTCGGCTGTCGACAGGTTGTCCAAAGCAGCACGTACGGCGGTCGAGCCTGGTGTGAAGACTTCAAGGGCCAGGTCGGCCGCGTCGACCAAAGGGCCGTTGGGGGTGACCTCCTCGCCCCGTAGCCGCAGTGCGTGGCTGACCGCCTCGCGCAGGGCCAGTGCCGCGTTCAGGGTTCGGGACGCGGGACGGGGGTTGCCGACGAGTGTGCCGACGACGAGTGGCTGCGTCATGGGTTCGAGCATCCAGCGTCGTCGGCACCCCATCAAGGTGGTCCACGGTGCGGGATCAGCTCACGGACGACAGGACTTTCTGGATCCTGGTGGCGATCCGGTCGTTGTCGGTGGGTGCGAGGCTGAGCCAGCCGTCCTCGTGCACCATCAGGTAGCGGCCCTGGTTCGTGTCGAACCACGTGATGAGCGTGCCGGACCGGGTGGGGCGGTGGCCGCCGCCGGTGCTGACGCCGAATTGGCCGCCGGCCACGCGGTTCGCGGCCAGTTCGCCGACCATCGCCGCGTCGTCGCGGGAGAGGCCCGCCTTCTGCAACGCGGTGCGGTCGTCGAGTTCCTGGCCGCCCCACGGGTCGTCGTCCTCGTCGTCGCCGTCCTCCTGTTGGAGGGCTACGGCCGCGTTGAGGGTTTCCAGGCGCAGGGACAAGGCTGTGCCGGGGCCGGCCGTGCCGTCGGGGAGCACCTCGACGATGGACCGGGCCAGCGCGGTCGGGCGGATCTCCACCAAGCCCACCTGGCCGCTGTCGATCACCGCCAGGACCGCCCGCGTGCCGTCGGACGCGGCCACCGCGCGCACCGGCCGGTCGATCTGGGCGACGGCGTCCACGGACAGGTGGTGTTCGGCCAGCAGTCGCAGCAGGTCGGTCAGGCGCGGGCTGGGCTCGCCGTACTCCGCCAGCACCTTCGCCTTCAGCTCCGCCCGTTCGGCCTCGGTCGCACCGCCGCTGGGGACGTCCAGCGGGTAGGGCAGCCGGCCCAGGCCCAGGTCGTGCCACAGCACGTCCAGTTGGACCGGCGTGAGCAGGAACTCGGCCTCGATCACGCCTCGCCGCCCTTCTTCTTCGGCTTCGCGCCGCCGATCACCGAGGGCGGCAGGTTCTCGCCGGGCACCTCGAAGATGTCCTCACCGCGCAGGTACGCGGCGGAGCGGTGTTCCTTGTCCTCGTCGCCCTGGCCGCCGCCGGGGGCGCCACCCATCGGTGCACCGCCCATCGGTGCGCCGGCCATGCCACCGGGACCGCCGGGCATCGGCCCGAACCCGCCGGGCATGGGGCCGCGCTGGCCGACGACACCGGTCGAGCCACCGGCCGCGAGCTGGCCGCCGGGGCCGAGTGCACCGCCGCCGCCACCGGAACCGGTCGGGCCGAAGCCGCCGCCCCCGAAGCCACCGGGCATCCCACCGGGCATACCGGGACGACCGCCGGGGCCACCGGGACCGCCGCCGGGACCGCCGGGGCCACCGCCAGGACCGCCACCGGGGGGTGGGGTGCCGGGGGAGCCGGCGGGGACGTAGGGCGGGAACTTGCCGGGAGCCTGCGGCACGACGGTGCCGGGAGGTGCCGGCCGGTACGGCGGGGGCTGCTGCTTGCCACCAGTGGACGTGGGCGGCACGTAGGACGGGGGCACGTACGACGGCGGGGTCTGGCCAGTGGACTGCGGAGGCGTGTACGCGGGCGGCGTGTACTTGTTCGCCACCGGCACCTGGGCTGCCGCCGCGGCGGCCGTGGTGCCCTCGGGGCGGTAGGACGCGGCCGGCGCGAGGGGCGTGCCGGAACCGCCATAGGAACCGCTGCCGTACGAACCGGCCCCGGCCGGGGTGCTCGGCGGCGTGTACGCGGGTGCGGCCGGAGCCGACGCCACCGACGCGGCCTGGGTCGTGCCGCCGCCGCCACCGCCGCTGGGCGCCACGGCGGGCTGGGCGTCGCTGAGCGTGGGTGCGCTCTGCGTCGCCATCAGCATCGCGGGCGGCTCCTCGACCCGGCCGGTCACCGGGTTGTACGGCGGCGTGAAGCGGGGTGTGGTCTGGTCGACCGCGCGCGACTCGTTCTCCATCGTCGTCATCACGGTCACGGCGTGCTCGTGCAGGGCGCGGGCCTGGTCGTTGGCGGCCTGCACGTCCGCCGCCGAGGTGACCAGGCCCTGGATGCCGCCCTGCGTGAACGTGCCGGTCGCCTGGTCCCAGGAGAAGTTCACTGGTTCGGGCATCGACGCCCGCGCGTTCTCCATGATCACGCTCTGGTCCTGCACCCGCTTGCCCACCTCGACGGCGGTCGCGGCGGTCTGCGTGACCCACTCGGCGAGCTTCTTCACCGCCGCCCGCGCGCCGTCGGCCGCGTCGCCGGTCCAGCCGCTCTCCGACGCCGCCACGCGCTCGGTGATCACCCGCGCGGACTCGGTCAGCTCGGCGCCGAACTGGCCCCACTCCGCGCCGATCTCGCCGGTCTGGCCGGGGTCGTTGTTGTTGTGCACCGCCTCGTAGAGCTCGCGGTGGGACCGGGACGCCCAGTTCTGGGCGTCGGTGAGCACCAGGTCGATCTCCTGCTGGTCGGCCATGATCGCCCTCTCACTCGCCGCTCAGGCGGGTCAGTTCGGAGCCGTGCTCCTCGTCGATCGCCTCGAAGTTGCGGATCGCGCTGTTCACGGAGTCGTGGGTCTGCTGGAGCACGTCGCGGTAGGCCGTCATCACCGACACGAACGACATCGGGTCGCCCTCGGCGCGGGCCTCGAACTTCGCCGCCATCCGGTCGCCGACCGGGTTCGCGCCCAGCGGCGCGGGACGGGCCAGGCGGCCCGCGCGCTCGAGCCAGGAGTCGACCTGGTCGATCTGCTCGACCAGCATGCGGCGCAGCTCCTCGCCGGTGGCCGGGTCGAGCGTCACCCGCCCGGAGTTCACCGACTCCGACAGCGCGAGGACCTTGGCCCCCACCGGGGGCTCTTCCGGATTCCCTGGCTCGGCGATGTACATCGTGAATCCCTCGCGAAGGCAGCCTGCTGGACGGAACACAGACTCCCCGCGCACGCCAACGCGGGCCCAACGTCGCGCCAATGCGGGCTTCCGGAAGGGGCCGACCACTGTGGGAAACTCTGCGATTACAGGCTGCCGATGCTGAAAGGTCTTCAGGATGCGGGTGAACCTGCTCGGGCCGGTTGAGCTGGTTTCCGCTGGTGGAGAACCCGTCCGGCTCGGCGCGGCCAAGCGCCGGACCGTCCTGGCCGCGTTGGCGCTGGAGCTCAACCGGGTCGTCTCCGGTGACCGCCTGCTGTCGCTGGTGTGGGACGGCTCACCGCCGCCGCAGGCCAAAGCCGCACTTCAGGGACATATCGCCCAACTGAGGAAGGTCCTGTCCGACGGCGTGGCGCTTCTCACGCGCGCGCCCGGCTACGTGCTGACCGGCGACCGGGCCGCGGTGGACGTGTTCCGGTTCGAGGACCTGGTGTCCTCCGCGCGCGACGCGACCGACGAGACCGCCGTGGACCGGCTGACCGAGGCGCTGGCGCTGTGGCGCGGGCCGGTGCTCGCCGACGTGCCGGGCGACCGGGTGCGGGAGGCGGTGTCGGCGCGGCTGGAGGAGCTGCGGCTGGTCGCCGTGCAGGAGCTGGCCACCCGGCTGTTCCGGCTGCACCGCGCGGCGGACGCGGTCGGCGAGCTGCGCGAGGCGGTGGCGGCGCACCCGCTGCGGGAGCCGCTGGTGGCGCGGCTGGTGCTGGCGCTGCACTGGACCGGTCGCCAGGCCGAGGCGCTGGAGGTCTTCCACCGCACCCGCGAGCGGCTGGCCGAGGAGCTGGGCGTCGACCCGGGGCCGGAGCTGCGCGACGCCTACCAGACCGTGCTGGCCGGCGACACCGCGCCCAAACGGGTGGAACGCGGTCCCGCGCCCGCCCAGCTGCCCCGCGAGCACCGGGGTTTCGTCGGCCGGGAGCCGGAGCTGGCCGACCTCGCCGACCGGCTCGGCGGCGACTCCGCCATCGGGCTGCTGGTCGGCCCGGCCGGGGTGGGCAAGACGGCGCTGGCGCTGCGCTGGGCGCACCGCGTGGCGGCTGACTTCCCGGACGGGCAGCTGTTCGTCAACCTGCGCGGGTTCGACGAGACCGAGCCGCTGGACCCGCGGGCCGCGCTGGTCGGGTTCCTGCGCGCGCTGGGCCTGGCCGACGCGCAGATCGCCGTGGAGCTGGAGGACCAGGCCGCGCAGTACCGGTCGCTGCTGGCCGGGCGGCGGGTGCTGGTGTTCCTGGACAACGCCCGCTCCGCCGAGCAGGTCCGGCCGCTGCTGCCCGGGTCCGCCGGGTGCCAGGTCCTGGTCACCAGCAGGCACCGGCTGGACGACCTCGTGGTCACCGAGGGCGCGTCGGCGCTGCACGTCCAGACGCTGCCCGCGAGCAACGCCGAGGACCTGCTGGCGGCGGCCCTGGGCCGGGCGCGCATCGACGCCGAACCCGACGCCGTGGCCGAGCTGGTCGAGCTGTGCGACCGGCTGCCGCTCGCGCTGCGCATCGCGGGCGCCCGACTGGCGTCCAGACCCCGGTGGACCGTCCAGTCCCTGGTCGACGAGCTGCGCGACGAGCAGCACCGGCTGTCCGCGCTGGAACTGCCCGAGGCCGGGCGGGGCGTGCACGCGGCCCTCGCGGTGAGCTACCGGGAACTGCCCGAGGGCGCGGCGAGGTTGTTGCGGCGCCTGGGGTTGCACCCGGGGACCGACCTGGACAGCTACGCCGCCGCCGCGCTGCTGGACATCAACGTGGTCAGCGCCCGCACCCACCTGCGCACCCTGGCCTACGCCAACCTGCTGCACGAGTCCACACCCGACCGGTACTCGCGGCACGACCTGGTGCGCCTGTTCACCCACCAGCTCGCGGTCGGCGAGTCCGAAGTGGACGGCGCGATGGAACGGCTGCTGGACTACTACCTGTTCGTCGCCGACACCGCCCGCACGCACCTGTCCGACCACGTGCGCCCGTTCCGCCCGCCCGAGCACCGGCCGGCCAGTCACCCGGAGCTGTCCTCGCACGCGGCGGCGCTGGACTGGTTCACGCTGGAAGAGGCCAACCTCGGCCTCGCGCTGGACGTCGCCCTGCTCGGCGGCCACCTCGAACGGGCCTGGCAGCTCGCGCTGTGCCTGGACGCGTTCCACTTCCGGCGCGGCAACCGCGTGGACCGGTTGGCGTTGTGCCGCATCGGTTCCGAGGCCGCACGGGCGCTGGGCGACGCGCACGCGGAGGCGACCTTCCTGCTGCGCCTGGGTTCCACGCTGGCCGACCTGGGCCGGCTGACCGAGGCGGTCGAGTCGTGCACGCGGGCGGCGGAGCTGGCCCGGGGCGACCGCGACCTGGAACTGGCGGCCCTGGCCAACCTCGGCTACTGCCTGATGGCCGACGACCGGCTGGACCGCGCGCAGGAGACCATCCTGGAGGCGCTGGAGGTGGCGCGCGAGGTCGGCGACACGCGGTCGCAGGCCAGCGTGCAGAACAACCTCGCGAACGTGTTGCTGCGCAAGCAACTCCCGGAGGAGGCGCTGCGCCACGCCACGGAGGCGCTGAGCCTGTTCACCTCGGCGGCCCCGTCCAAGGCGCACACCGCGACCCTGCACACGGTGGGCGCCGCGTCCCAGCAGCTGGGGCGGTTGGACGAGGCCTTGGAGTACTACCGCGCCGGGTTGGAGCTCGCGGAGCGGTTGGGCGACCGGTACCAGGAGGCGTTGTGCCACCGGGCGATCGGGGACGTGCTGGAGCAGTCGGTCGGCGCGGACGCGGCCACGCCGCACTGGCTGACCGCGTTGCGCCTGTACCGGGACCTGCGGTTGGAGGACGCCGACGACCTCGCGGCCAAACTGGACCCGAGCGTGGCCGTCGGCTGAACGGGTTCGATCGGGCTCGATCAGGCGAACTGGCCGGCCTGGTAGCTGCCCGCGGGCTGGCGCACGAGCACGTTGACCCGGTTGAACGCGTTGATCACGGCGATGGTCGCGACCAGCGCGGCCAACTGGTTCTCGTCGTAGTGCTTGGCGGCGTTCTCCCACACCTCGTCCGACACGCCACCGGCGGCGTCGGCGATGCGCGTGCCCTCCTCGGTCAGTTCCAGCGCGGCGCGCTCGGCCTCGGTGAACACGGTGGCCTCCCGCCAGGCGGCGACCATGTTGAGGCGCAACGGGTCCTCACCCGCCGCGATGGCGTCCTTGTAGTGCATGTCGGTGCAGAAGCCGCAGCCGTTGATCTGGCTGGCGCGCAACAGCATGAGCTCGTGGGTGGGCTTGGGCACCCCGGTGTCCGCGACCGACTTGCCGGCCGCGACCAGGTGCTTGAGGAACTTGGCGGTGGTCTGGTTGGTGAACAGGTTCAGACGGGCGTCCATGTCGGTGCGCTCCTCGCTCGTGTGGTGATCTACACAGCGAAGACGGGAACGCCGTGGGAGATGTGACAACCTGTCGGTGTGGCGTGCGCCACCCGCTGGGGAAGGGATTTGTCGAGGGATGAGCTACTACACCGGTTCGACGGGTGAGATCAGCGCGCTGTGGCGCCCGGTCGCGGACGTCGAGACGATCGACCGGCCCACGTCGCAGGCGCGGCTGGTCGCGCCGGGCAGCACGACGCAGGGCCAGTTCGGGTTGTTCGAGTGGAACATGGCGCCGCGGGCGGGCGGGCCGTCGGCGCACTTCCACAAGACGTTCTCGGAGTCCTTCTACGTGACTTCCGGGACCGTGCGGCTGTTCAACGGCGAGAAGTGGGTCGAGGCCGGCGCGGGCGACTTCCTGTACGTGCCGGAGGGCGGCATCCACGCCTTCCGCAACGACAGCGACGAGGCCGCGTCGATGCTGATCCTGTTCGCGCCGGGGGCGCCGCGGGAGGAGTACTTCCGGGAATTGGCGGAGATCGGCGATTCCGGGCGGCAGTTGTCGGCGGAGGAGTGGACCGAGCTGTACGCGCGGCACGACCAGTACCAGGCGCCGGGGGTCTGAGTCCCGGCGGCCGGGCCGGATCGGGTCAGCGGCGCAGGGCGCGGTAGCGCTTGAGCAGGGCGGTGATCCGGGTGGGGTCGGCGGTGGTGTTCAGCTCGGCGACCAGGTCGTCGGGGCACAGCTCGTAGTGGTCGCCCCACCACCGCCGGGCCTTGTTGTCCCAGATCCGGTAACCGCCGGGCACGCCGCGCGCCACGTACCGCCGCTTCGCCAACCGACCCTCCCTCGCCGTCGTTCGCCCGGCCTCCGGCCCCCGACACCATTCTCCCACCGGGGTACGACAATTCCGCGTTCGTGAGAGTGGTCGGGAATCGTGGGGACTTGCGAGAACGGCGCGTGAGCCGGAACACCGCGAGCCGGAACACCCCGCGAGTCGGTGTCCGGGCACGGGTCGCCGCACGTGGGGGAAAGCGTGCGGCGGGCGTGTCCGTGACCGCCGCACGCGGGGGGAGCGTGCGGCTGACTCGCGGGGTGTTTCCGGGGGCCGCCGGCCGTTCGGTGGGGGGAGATCCGTTCGGCCGACGGCGGCCGGGCTGCGCGGGCGCTCCTGTGACGCCTCGGGGAGAGGACCTGCCTGCGCCCGAGGGGGTGTTGGCGCTGGTGGTGTCCTGACGTCCGGGCGGCATCCGCGAGCCGACCACAACTAGAACGAGTCAGGTCCGTAAGGTGTTCCCCAGGTGTCCAGGGTCACCCCTCCTCGCGCAGCGACGACATCCGCGACTCCGCCGCGGCGAGCTTCTCGCGGGCCGCGGAGGCCTTCCGACGTGCGCGTTCGGCCTTCGCGGCGGCCTCGTGCTCGGCCTGCTGGGCACGCCTGAGCTCGGTGCGGAGCTGCTCGGTGCGCTCCTGGTGGGCCGTCAGGGCCGTCTCCGCCTCGGCCAGGGCCGCCTCGGCGTCGCGGGCGGCGGACTTCGCGGCCTTGATGTCGTCGCGGGCCTTCGACAGCTCCCGTTCGCGCTTCTTCTCGCGGCGGGGCGCCAGGTCGTCCCGGCCGGCGGGTGCGGGGACGGCGGTCTCCGAGAGGGGGCCGAAGCCGGACTGCTCGACCGGCTTCACCAAGCGCCCGGCGCGGATGCGGGCGGCGAGGACCGCGTCGGCCAGGGCCGCGGTCAGCGTGGTCCGGACCTGCTGCACGGCGTCCGGACCGAGGGGTGTGCCGGCGTCGCGCGCCAGGTCCTCGGCGAGCCGCACCAGGGCGCCGACCACCACCCGCCGGCGCCCGCTCAGCTCGCGCAGGACGCTGCCCTTCAGCTGCTCCTGCGCCGTCCGCAGCTGCTCGCCCAGCGCGAGCGCCTGGGCGTACTCCGCCGCGTACTGCCGGGCCAACTGGTTGAGCGCCCACGCGGACAGCGTCGGCTTGCGCAGTGCGGCCACCTGCTTGGCCAACGCCTTGTCCCCGCGGTCGCCCGCCTGCTTGGCGGCGGCGTCCCGGGCCGCGACGAACTCGGCCGGCGGCAGGGCGTACAGCTCGTCGGCTATCCGGTCGATCGGCGTCGGGTCCACGATGTCGACCAGTGTGCTCGCCATCGCGTTGATGTGCGATTTGTTACCGATTCACCGCGGTGTCGGGGGATTCACCGTTGACACTGGTTGACATTCGGTCCGGTCGGCTCTTGACTGGGGGCAGCGCACCGGTTTCGCACTGGTGCGGCACTTCTCGCGTGTTCGCGCAATCCACCGTTCAGTCCAATGTGGACCTGTTCTTTGCGCTGTTCGCACGATTGCCCGGCGGGACCCGGAAGGATGTGCTTGCGCCAATCTTTCCCCACGAAGGGTTTGCGCCGTGATCAACTCAGGAAGTCGGTGGAGACACCGCACCAGTGCGGCCTTGCTGGCCGCCGTACTGGGCACGACTGGGTTCGGCTTCGCCGCCGCTCCGGCCGTAGCGCAGGAGGCGCCAAACGCGCCTGCTCCCGCCGACAAGCAGCTCGACAAGCAGGACCGCGAACGCCTGGCCCAGGCCGAAGCCAACGGCCAGGACAACGTCACCCTGCTGGTCGCCGCCGAAGAGGGCAAGTTGGACGCCGCGGCCAACGACCTCAAGGCGCTCGGTGGTGTCGTCGAGTCCACTGAACGCGATGTCGAGTACCTGAAGGTCTCCGTCCCGCGCGACAACGCCGAGAAGGCCGCGAAGCTGGCCTCGGTCAACGCCGTGGACGTCGACGGCCTGGTGGCGCTGGACAACCCGCGCCCCGAGGGCTCCACGAACCCGTTGCCGCAGAAGGCGCCGGACGCGCGGACGTCCGAGAAGAACCCGTACATGCCGATCCAGGACACCAAGGCGGCGCAGTTCACCGACGAGAAGCCCGAATGGGACGGTCGGGGCACCACCATCGCCATCCTGGACAGCGGCGTCGACCTGGACCACCCGGCGCTGGCCACCACGTCCACCGACGAGCGCAAGATCGTCGACTGGTACAACGCCAACGCCACCAACTCCGGTGACGGCACCTGGATCAAGGTCGCGGGCCGCTACAACGGCTCCTTCACCCCCGTCGCCGGCGGCGCGACCTACCAGGCTCCCGCGACCGGCGGCCCCTTCAGCTTCGGCCTCTTCAGCGAGACCGCGGGCGACCTGGGCCTGGCCAACAGCGAGACCGGCGGTGACATCAACCGCGACGGCGACCGCACGGACACCTTCGGCGTCCTCCAGGACGTCACCACCAAGGAAGTCCGCGTGGACGTGGACGGTGACGGCGACTTCACCGAGCACGGCGCGATGATCGACTACAAGTACAAGAAGGACGTCGGCCACTTCGGCGCGGACAACCCGGCCACGCCGGTGCTGGACACCGTCGCCTTCGTCGTCCAGACCGACAAGTCGGTCTACGACAACGCCGGCCAGGCGTACGTCAACCTCGGCATCGCGGCGGCGGCCCACGGCACGCACGTCGCGGGCATCACCGCCGCGAACGAGATGTTCGGCGGTCGGATGACCGGCGCGGCGCCCGGCGCCAAGCTGATGGCGATCAAGGTCTGCCTGTCCACCCCGTCCTGCACCTCGTCCGGTCTGATCGACGGCGTCCTGTACGCGGCCCGCAACGGCGCCGACGTCATGAACATCTCGATCGGCGGCCTGCCGGCGCTCAACGACGGCAACAACGCGCGGGCGGAGCTCTACAACCGCACCATCGCCGAGTACAACGTCCAGATCTTCATCTCGGCGGGCAACAGCGGCGCGGGCGCGAACACGGTCGGCGACCCGTCGGTGGCCACCGACGCGATCTCCGTCGGCTCCTACATCACCAGCGCGACCTGGCTGTCCAACTACGGCTCGGTCACCGCGCAGAAGGAGGGCCTGCACGGCTTCTCCTCCCGCGGCCCGCGCGAGGACGGCGGCTTCAAGCCGAACATCGTCGCGCCCGGCTCGGCGATCTCCACCACGCCGCAGTGGCAGGCCCCCGGCCCGGTCGCGGGCACGTACGCCCTCCCGGCCGGCTACGCCATGTTCAACGGCACGTCGATGGCCGCCCCGCAGGCGACGGGCGCCGCCGCGCTGCTCGTCGGCGCGTACAAGGACGAGCACGACGGCCAGCGTCCCCCGGTGAAGGAACTGCGCGACGCCATCCACTCCGGCGCGCGCTGGGTGACCACGCTCAAGGCCTACGAGCAGGGCGCGGGTCTGTTCGACACCAAGAAGGCGTGGGCGCAGCTCGCCGCGCACCCGAACACCCAGAAGGTCACCACCTCGGTGACCGTCAGCACCGCGCTGTCGGCGCTGCTGAACCCGGCCAACACCGGCGTCGGCATCCACGACCGCGAGGGCGTGCAGGCCGGCAAGGAGTACACCCGCACCTACACCCTGACCCGCACCACGGGTCCCGAGGGCAACCAGGTGTTCTCCGTGCGCTGGCAGGGCAACGACGGCACCTTCTCGTCGAAGTCCTCGGTCAGCCTCCCGCTGAACACGCCGGTCAAGCTCGACGTCAAGGTCAAGCCGACCTCGACGGGCGTGCACTCGGCCGTGCTGAAGCTGGACAACCCGGCCACCGTCGGCATCGACACGATGACCCTGAACACGGTCTTCGCGGCCGAGCAGTTCTCCTGGGACAACAAGTTCGCGGTGAGCAAGTCCGGTTCCGTGGCCCGCAACCAGACCCAGAGCTTCTGGGTCAACGTGCCCGCCGGCACCAGCGCGCTGAAGGTCGACATGGTCGGCGGCGGCGCCGAGGCCGGCAAGGGCCAGGTCCGCTTCCTGCGCTACGACCCGTACGGCGTGCCGAACGACACGACGTCGTCGACCAACTGCTACAACCCCGACGCGGGCGCGGGCTGCGCCGGCGGCTCCCCGACGAGCCGCACGATCAGCAACCCGATCCCCGGCGTGTGGGAGCTCGTGGTCGAGGCCCGCCGCACGTCCGACGCCGACACCGCCCCGTACACGCTGACCGCGTCCGTCCTGGGCACCTCGGTCTCGCCGAACCCCGACACCATCGCCTCGGCGACCCCCGGCGTCGGCATCGACCGCACCTGGACGGTGACCAACTCCCTGGCCAC
The DNA here is from genome assembly GCF_037401995.1 of Saccharothrix sp. CCNWYY140. Classification (NCBI taxonomy): domain Bacteria; kingdom Bacillati; phylum Actinomycetota; class Actinomycetes; order Pseudonocardiales; family Pseudonocardiaceae; genus Saccharothrix; species Saccharothrix sp. CCNWYY140. Next base: position 741 of record NZ_JBBEGC010000169.1, on the reverse strand, counting down.
CTTCAACGGCAAGCTGGCCGGCGGCGCGTTCGGCAGCGCCAAGATCGCCCGCCCGTCCATCGCCCACGCCGCCCTCCAGACCTACGACGTGATCGTGCCCGCCGGCACCACGTCCCTGAGGGCGACCATCGGCAAGCCCGGCGACATCGCCGCCGACCTCGACCTGTTCGTCTACAACTGCACCTCCGGCACCTGCGTGATCGCCGGCCAGCAGGCAGACGGCGACTCGGAGGAGTCGGTGACCATCGCCAACCCGGCGGCAGGCCGCTGGCAGATCGCGGTAGACAGCTACGACGTGCCGGCCGGCACGACGGAGTACGACTACATCGACGTCTACGCCGCCCCGGGCCTGGGCACCATCACCACGACGGACACCAACGCCGACCGCACAGCCGGCACCACGTGGACCGTCTCGGGCGTAGTCACCGCGTCGGCCCCGGCCGGCGAGGGCCGCGTCCTGCGCGGCGAACTGACCGTCCTGACCGCCGAGGGCGCCGTTGTCGGCCGCGGCGCGGTGATCGTCCAGAACGTCGCCTGACCCACACAAGTAAGCAAGCAAGCACGAAGGGCCGCTCCTGGGACACCGGGGGCGGCCCTCCGCTTTCACCAAGGTCGCCGGCACTCGCCGGCAGGGCGCGCCACACGCCCGCAGGGCGCGCCACCTCGCCCGCAGGGCGCGCGCTTTTCGAAGGGCTCGCGCAGCAGACCTCCCAACTTGGGCTTCTTCCGTCATCCCCGTAT
>NZ_JBBEGC010000168.1:0-13128 GCF_037401995.1 Saccharothrix sp. CCNWYY140 | reverse complement strand
CCTCTTGACGAGGTTCATAAATTTACTGGCTATTCGGCACGCTGTTGAGTTCTCAAAGAACACGCGCTCACCATCGTAACCCACTCTATTCGAGTGACTTTCTCCGGGGCTTGTGGCCCGCGCTCCGTTCCGGCTCTTTCGTCCGGCCCGTTCCGCGCTGGCAGAGAGAAACTTACACGAGTGTGGTGCGGGGACAAAATCGGGGGGTCGGTCGCCGCGAAACCGCAGCTAGACGTGGTGCGCGAGCCGGGGACGGAGGATGCTGTCGGCGTGCTCCTCTCCCCTCGACTCCGCCCGTGGGGCAGGTACGGGCTCCACCTCCTGGTGGTGGCCTCCTGCTACTACGTGGGTGCGCGGCTCGGTCTGCTCCAGGCGTTGGTCAACGACCAGGTGACCCCGCTGTGGCCGCCGACGGGGATCGCGCTGCTGGCCCTGCTGCTGGGTGGCGTGCGGATGTGGCCGGGCATCGCGATCGCCGCGTTCGTCGTCAACGCGACGCTGGGCGACAGCGGTCCGGCGTTCCTGATCAGCGCGGGCAACACCCTCGGCCCGGTGGTGGCCTTCCTCCTGCTCAAGCACACGGGCTTCCGGTTGGAGGTCGACCGCATCCGGGACGCGCTGGCGCTGGTGTTCCTGGGCGCGTTCGCGGGGATGGCGGTGAGCGCCACGGTCGGCACGGGCGCGCTGGTGCTCAACGGCGTGGTGGACGGGACGCACTTCTGGTCGACGTGGTCGGTGTGGTGGACCGGCGACGCGATGGGTGTCCTCGTGCTGGTGCCGGTCGTGTTGGCCCTGCGGAACCGGGCGGCGTGGCCGACAACGGTGTACCGGTGGCTGGAGCTGGTCGGGCTGCTGGTCGCGACGGCGGGGGTGGCGCTGTTCATCACGACCGTGCCGGTGCGCATGACGTTCATCGTCTTCCCGCTCCTCGTCTGGGCGGCGTTGCGCTTCCAGCACGTGGGTTCGGCGCCGTGCTCGTTCGTCACGGCGGTGATCGCGGCGCGCGGCGCGGCGGAGGGCACGGGCGTGTTCGGGGGCGACCTCGACCTGCTGGGCAAGATGGTGACGTTGCAGGCGTTCAACGGGACGGTGGCGCTGACGACGCTGGTGCTCAGCGCGGTGATCGCCGAGCGGGACGCGGGGCGGCGGGCGATCGAGCGGACGTGTGCGCGGTTGGCGGAGGTGGTGGCGCAGTACGAGCCGCTGCTGATGGGCAACACCCGTCCCCCGGACTCGCGGGATTCGCGCTAGATGGACGTGCTGGTGGTCGGCGGCGGTCCGGCCGGGCGGGCGTTGGCGTCGGCGTGCGCGGCGATCGGGTTGGCCACCTCCCTGGTGGACCCGCACCCGGACCGGCCGTGGCGGGCGACCTACGGGGCTTGGCTGGACGAGCTGCCCGAGGGTGCGCCGGTGGCGGTGACGACGTCGCGGACGCGGGTGTGGGCGGTGCGTGAACACCGGCTCGCGCGCGGGTACGCGGTGTTGGACAACGAGGGGTTGCGCGCGTTGCCCGAGGACGTGCAGGTCATCCGAGGCACGGTGGTCGCTTGGACGCCCACGGCGGTGCGGCTGGCCGACGGTCGGGTGTTGCGGGCGGGACGGGTGGTCGACGCTTCGGGTACCGGTCGTGGGGAGCAGGCGGTGCACCACGGCGGACGGGCGGCGCAGCACGCGGTGGGTGTGGTGGTGCCGCGCGGTGGGTGGCTCGACGGGGACGAGGCGCTGGTGATGGATTGGCGCAAGCCGCCGGACGCCGGGATGCCCGATCCGTCCTTCCTCTACGTGGTGCCGGTGTCCGCCGGGGAGGTGCTGGTGGAGGAGACGTCGTTGGCGCGGCGGCCCGGGTTGCCGCTGGGCGAGCTGCGCCGGCGGCTGCACGCGCGGCTGGCGGCGCACGAAGTTCCCGTCCCACAGGGGGAAGAGCGGGTGCGGATCGTGTTGGACGCCCGGCCGCGGGCGAACGCGTTCGGCGCGGCGGGCGGGTTGTTGCACCCGGCCACCGGGTACAGCGTGGCGGTGGCGTTGCGGCTAGCGCCGGCGGTGGCGCGGGCGTTGGCGGACGGGGAGCCGGTGGACCGGGTGCTGTGGCCGCCCGGAACGCGAACTGTTCACGCATTGCGCAGGTTCGGTCTCGAAGCGTTGCTGCGCATGCGACCCGACGAGGTTCCGGAATTCTTCGACCACTTTTTCCAATTGCCGGAGAATGAGCAACGAAACTACCTCGGCGACCGCTCCGACCTGCGCGGGACCGCCCGGGCGATGTCCGGTGTGTTCCGCGCCGCGCCCTGGCGGTTGCGCGCCCGGCTGGCATTTGCCGTGCAACCGGCCAAAGCTGTGCGAACTCCTGGTTAACGCTCTGGGCAAGACAAGATCGACCAGGCACGATCGGTGCCGTGCCCGCATTGCTGGATGACGTTCGCTTCGCCTTCCAGCCGCTGTTCAACCTCAACACCGGAGGGGTCGTCGCGGTCGAGGCACTGGCCCGCCCGCACGACGGCAGCGTGCAGGATCTGCTCCGCATGGCGTTCCGCGCGGGGTACCTGGCCCACACCGACGTGGCGTTGGCCTGTCGGGCGGTGCGTCACGCCGCCGACCACGACTTCACGCTGCCGCTGCACGTCAACCTGCTCGCGATGACGATCGCGGACAAGCCCGAGCACCTGGTCCCGCTGTACGCGGCGCTGCGGGACACCGGGCGCGCGCCGTCGAACCTGGTCGTCGAGGTCGGCACGCCCTACACCCGTGCGCCGCGCCCCCGCCTGGTCAAGGCCCTGGAGCGGCTGCGCGCGGACGGGTTCCGGATCGGGCTGGACGGCGTGGGCGAGGGTGACTCGCCGCTGTCCCTGCTGGCCGAGGTGCGCCCCGACGTGGTGAAGCTGGACCGCGAGGTCGTGCAGGCCATCGGGGACCCGACGCGGTTCGCGCTGGTCCAGGGCTTGCAGCACCTGTGCGAGGCGACCGAGTCGCTCGTGGTGGCCGAGGGTGTGGAGACCGAGGAGCAGCTGGCCGCGCTGCGCAAGCTGGGCGTGCGGCTGGCGCAGGGCAACCTGCTGGCCGAGGCGCAGCGCCGGCCCAAGGTCAACGCGACCATCTCGGCGGTGCTCAGCGAGCTCACCGACCCCGAGGCCGCGGCCACGACGATGACCAAGCCGCTGCGGCGCAAGACCGGCCCGAAGGTCACCGACTTCCTGCACCCGGCCACGACGCTGCCCGAGTCGGCGACGTCGGAGGAGGTCCGGGACGTCCTGGCCACCCAGCCCACGGTCAGCGGCGTGGTGCTGGTCGACGACGACGGCCGGCCGTGCTGGACGGTGGACCGCAACCGGTTCCTGCTCGCGGTCACCGGGCCGTTCGGGCACGCCCTGCACGCCAAGCGGGAGGCGGCGCGGCTGGCGGACAAGCCGCGCGTGATCGGCGCGGAGTCCTCGGCGCTGGAGATGCTGGACATCGTCGCCAACACCGGCCGGGAGCGCACGAACGACGACCTGGTGGTCGTGGACGACGAGGACAAGTGCCTCGGCGTGGTGCGCGTGGCGGACGTGGTGCGCGGCGTGGCCGAGATGAAGGTCGAGCAGGCGGCGGCGCTCAACCCGTTGACGCGGCTGCCGGGCAGCGAGTCGATCGCGCGCGAGGTGGACCGGCGCATCCTGGGCGGCGACATCTTCGCCGTGGGCTGGCTGGACGTGGACTCGTTCAAGCGGGTCAACGACAGCGTGGGCTTCGCGGCCGGCGACGACCTGATCCGGGCGCTGGGCCGGACGTTGTCCGAGGGCGCGGCGGCGTTCCCGGGTGTGCAGGTGGGGCACGTCGGCGGGGACGACTTCCTCGTCGTGGCCGGGCTGAACGAGATCGTGCCGTACGCGGCCCACGTGCTGGACCACCCGTTCGACGCCGAGGGGCACACGGTCACGCTGTCGCTGGCGACGCTGGTGTGCGCGGCCGGGACGGTGGGGTCCTACCGCGAGGTCTCGCGGCTGCTGGCGCCGTTGAAGGAGCAGGCGAAGTCGTTGCGGGGCAACAGTTGGGTGCTCGGCCGGCCCAACAGCGACCACGTCGACGTGCTGCGCGGAGGACCGGTCCTCGCCGCGGGCTAGTGCCTCTGGTGGCGGGCTAGTGCCTCTGGTGGCGGGCTGGGCGGGGGTATTTCGAAGTTCACCGCAACGATGCCTGTGCGCGTGCGCTGATCACTCATAGCATCAGCGTGACTACGCACCGCAGGGAGGCTCCGGTGAGCGAAGTCGACGCCGTCGCACCACCGCGTCCGGGGGTCGGGGTCTCCGGGGCGCTGTCGATCGGAGTCGAGGAGGAGTTCCTGCTGGTCGACGCGGTGACCGGGGACCTGGTGCCGTTGGCGGGGGCGGTGCTCGGCGACGCCGACGGGCAGTTGGACCTCCAGGCGGAGATGACCCGGTTCCAGGTGGAGAGCGCCACCGCCGTGTGCCGGACGATGGACGAGGTGCGCGAGCAGTTGTTGTTGGCGAGGCGGGCGTTGGCCGGGTTGGCGCGGGAGCACGGGGCGCGGATCGTGGCGACCGGGACGCCGATCCTGGGTGGGGTGCGCCCGCCGCCGTTGACCGACCTGCCCCGCTACCGGGACATCGCGCGGCAGTACGGGTCGCTGATCGACGGGTTGACCATCTGCGGGTGCCACGTGCACATCGGCATCCCGGACGAGGAGACCGGTGTGCTGATCTCCAACGCCCTGCGCCCGTGGCTGCCGGTGCTGCTGGCCCTGAGCGCGAATTCGCCGTTCTCCGAGGGGCGGGACAGCGGGTACGCGAGCTGGCGGTACGTGTCGTGGAGCGGGTGGCCGTCGGCGGGCGCGCCGCCGTGGTTCGCCTCGGCGGACGACTACCGGCTGCGGATGGAGACGCTGCGGATGTCGGGCGCGGCCCTGGACGCGGGGATGGTCTATTGGGACGTGCGGCTGTCGGCGAACCACCCGACCGTGGAGCTGCGGGTGTGCGACGTGGCCGGGACCGTGGAGGAGGCGGTGCTGATCGCGGCGCTCGTGCGGGCGGTGGCGGCGACCGCGTTGTCCGGGGCTCCCGCGCCGCTGGTGTCCGATCTCGGGTTGCGGACGGCGTTGTGGCGTGCGGCCCGGGACGGGGTCGAGGGGGCGGCGGTGGAGCCGCACACCGGGCGGTTGGTGGGGGCGGCGGAGCGGGTGCGGGCGTTGGTGGAGTGGGTGCGGCCGGCGTTGCGGGCTTCCGGGGACGAGGAGTTGGTCGTCGACGGGGTTGGCCGGGTGTTGGCGGATGGAGGTGGGGCGGCGCGGCAGCGGCGGGCGTTCGCTCGGCGGGGGTCGCTGTCCGACGTGGTGGATCTGTTGGTCGCGCAGACCTGAGGGGTTTGGAGTTGAGCGGTGCGGACCTGGGCGGTGCGGACTTGAGCGGTGCTGTCGAGATGCCGGGTGGCCGCGGGCGGCGCATGCTGGGTGGTGGCGGACGAACAAGGAGGTTCGGCATGACCACCGCACGGGAGATCATGAACGCTGGTGTCCAGTGCATCAAGGAGGACCAGAGCCTGCTCGACGCCGCGCGGATGATGCGCGACCTCAACGTCGGGTCCCTGCCGATCTGTGGGCGGGACGACCGGCTGCACGGCATCATCACCGACCGCGACATCGTCGTGCGGTGCGTGGCTGAGGGCCGGTCGTGTGAGGAGATGAAGGCCGGCGAGTTGTCCGGGCACCTGCACTGGGTGGACGCGGACGACGACATCTCGCACGTGCTGCGGCAGATGGAAGAGCACCAGATCCGGCGCATGCCGGTGATCGAGGAGCACCGGCTGGTCGGCATGGTGTCGGAGGCGGACATCGCCCGGCATCTGACCGAGGACCAGATCGCGGAGTTCGTGGAGCGTGTTTACGCGCGGTGAATCGACGAGGACGGCCACCGGTGTGGTGCCGGTGGCCGTTGTCGCGACCAAAGCGTGGTAGCCCTTCGGGCAGACCATACGGGGATGGCACAAGCAAGAAGCCCGAGTTGAGCTGTGTTCCCTCCGGCGGACTGCCCGCTCGGCAAGCTCGAGGCCGCTTCGCCGGTCTACGCGGTGAACCGACGAGAACGGCCACCGGCTTGGTGCCGGTGGCCGTTGTCGTGTGGGTGGTTGTGGACCGGGTGGGGCTCAGACCGTGAAGCCTAGGGCGCGTAGTTGTTCGCGGCCGTCGTCGGTGATCTTTTCCGGGCCCCACGGGGGCATCCAGACCCAGTTGATGCGGAAGTCGCTGACGATGCCGCCGCCTGCGCCGCCGCACAGGGCGCCTCGGGTTTGGTCCTCGATGACGTCGGTGAGGGGGCAGGCGGCCGAGGTCAGGGTCATGTCGATCAGGGCCACGTTGTCGTCGTCCACGCGGATGTCGTAGACCAGGCCCAGGTCGACCACGTTGATGCCCAACTCCGGGTCGACCACGTCGCGCATGGCCTCCTCGACGTCGTCCAGGTTGGCCTTGTCCGCCCTCGGCGCGGGCGGTTCGGGCATGCCCTCGACGCCGCGGACCACGTCCTGTTCGGGGGTGGTCATGCCTTTGCTCCTTCGCTGCGGGACACCGCGTCCTTGAAAGCCATCCAGCCCAGCAGGGCGCACTTCACGCGCGCCGGATACTTCGCCACGCCGGCGAACGCGATGCCGTCCTCCAGGACGTCCTCGTCCGGTTCGACCTGGCCCCGGCCCTGCATGAGCTCGACGAACGCGTCCATCTTCTCGAACGCCTCCCCGATCGGCTTGCCGACCACGAGGTCGGTGAGCACCGAGGTGGACGCCTGGCTGATGGAGCAGCCCTGGCCGTCGTAGGAGACGTCCGCGACGGTCTCGCCGTCGAGCTTGACGCGCAGCGTCACCTCGTCGCCGCACGTCGGGTTGATCTGGTGGGACTCCGCGTCGAACGGCTCGCGCAGGCCCCGCCCGTGGGGGTTCTTGTAGTGGTCCAGGATGATCTCCTGGTACATCTGCTGGAGCTGCATCACGCCACCCCGAAGAACTTCTGGGTCTCGCGCACACCGTCCAGGAGTGCTTGGACCTCGTCCAAGGTGTTGTACAGGTAGAAGCTCGCGCGCACGGTGGCGGCGGCGTCCATCCTGCGGTGCAGCGGCCACGCGCAGTGGTGGCCGACGCGGACCTCGATGCCGAGGCTGTCCAGGACCTGGCCGGCGTCGTGCGCGTGGATGCCCTCGACGACGAAGGACACGGCGCCGCCGCGGTCCTCGGTGTCGAGCGGGCCGACGATGCGGACGCCGGGGATGTCCTTGAGGCCGTCGAGGGCCGCCGCGGTGAGCATGTGCTCGTGGGCGGCGATGCGGTCCATGCCGATCGCGGACAGGTAGTCCACCGCCGCGCCCAGGGCCACGGCCTGGGACGTCATCGGGGAACCGGCCTCGAACCGCTGCGGCGGGGGCGCGAAGGTCGAGCGCGCCATCTGCACCATCTCGATCATCGAGCCGCCGGTGAGGAACGGCGGCAGCGCTTCGAGCAGGGCGCGCTTGCCGTACAGGACGCCGACGCCGGACGGGCCGAGCATCTTGTGCCCGGAGAACACGGCGAAGTCGACGCCCAGGGCGTGGAAGTCCACCTTGCTGTGCGGCACGGACTGGCAGGCGTCCAGGACGGTGAGCGCGCCGACCGCTTGGGCCTTGTCCACGAGGAACTTCACCGGGTTCACCGTGCCGAGCACGTTGGACTGGTGGGTGAACGCCACCACCTTGGTGCGCGGGGTGATCAGTTCGTCCACAGTGGACAGGTCGAGCCGGCCCTCGTCGGTGACGCCGAACCAGCGCAGCGTGGCGCCGGTGCGTTCCGCGAGTTGCTGCCACGGCACGAGGTTGGCGTGGTGCTCCATCTCGGTCACCACGATCTCGTCGCCCGGACCGAGCCGGAACCGCTCGGCCTCCGGGCCGCCGGTGGCCGCGTTGCCCATCGCGTACGCCACGAGGTTGACGCCCTCGGTGGCGTTCTTGGTGAACACGACCTCGCCGAAGTCCACGCCCACGAACGCGGCGATCTTCGCCCGCGCGCCCTCGTAGGCGTCGGTGGCCTCCTCGGCCAGCTGGTGCGCGCCGCGGTGCACGGCGGCGTTGGCGATCTCCAGGAAGGCGCGCTCGGCGTCGAGGACCTGCCTCGGCCGTTGCGAGGTGGCGCCGGAGTCCAGGTAGACCAGCCGCTTGCCTTCCCGCACGGTGCGGCCCAGGATCGGGAAGTCCGCGCGCACGGTAGCGACGTCAAGGGGAGCAGCGGTGGTGGTCACAGCTCCGACGCCTCCTCTCGAAATGGGGTCACGACTGGTGCAACGTCAGCTGGTGCTGGCGGCTTCCTGCTTGCCGTACTTCACGTAGCCCTCGGCCTCCAGCACGTCAGCCAGCTCGCGGCCACCGGACTCGACGATCCGGCCGCCCGCGAACACGTGCACGAAGTCCGGCTGGATGTACTTGAGGATCCGGGTGTAGTGCGTGATCAGCATGACGCCGGCCTCGCCGGAGGCCTTGAAGCGGTTGACGCCCTCGGAGACCACGCGCAGCGCGTCGACGTCCAGGCCGGAGTCGGTCTCGTCCAGGATCGCGATCTTCGGCTTGAGCAGGCCCAGCTGGAGGATCTCGTGGCGCTTCTTCTCACCACCGGAGAAGCCCTCGTTGACCGAGCGCTCGGCGAAGGCCGGGTCGATGTCCAGGTCGGTCATCGCGCCCTTGACCTCCTTCACCCAGTGCCGCAGGTTCGGGGCCTCGCCGCGCACGGCGGTGGCGGCGGTGCGCAGGAAGTTCGACATCGACACGCCGGGCACCTCGACCGGGTACTGCATGGCGAGGAACAGGCCCGCGCGGGCGCGCTCGTCGACGCTCATCTCCAGCACGTCCTCGCCGTCGAGCAGCACGCTGCCCGAGGTCACCTCGTACTTGGGGTGACCGGCGATGGCGTAGGACAGGGTGGACTTGCCCGAGCCGTTCGGACCCATGATCGCGTGCGTCTCGCCGGACTTGATGGTCAGGTCGACGCCCTTGAGGATCTCCTTGGCCGTCTCGTCGGTGTTGACCGAGACGTGCAGGTCCTTGATCTCCAGAGTGGCCATTGGTGTTCGGTTCTCCTGGTGTGGCAGTCAGTTCAGGGTGACGGTGACGTCGACGTAGACGTCGCCGTCACGGAGGTCGACGGCGAAGACGTCGACCGGTTCGGTGGCGGGCGGGGAGGACGGCTCGCCGGTGCGCAGGTCGAAGCACGACCCGTGCAGGTAGCACTCGATGCCCTTGCGGGTCACCTCGCCCTCGGACAGCTCGATCGCCGCGTGCGAGCACAGGTCGTGCAGCGCGTGGACGGTGTCGCCGTCGCGGACCAGGACGACCGGGGTGTACTCGGCGCCGATCTCGAACGCGACCGGCTTGCGGTCGTCGAGGTCGGACAGCGAGCACACCCGGATCACGCCCCCACCGCTTCGAGTTCCGCCTCGATCGCCTTCTCCAGGCGCTCGCGCACCTCGGGGACGTCGATCTTGAGCAGGATCTCGTGGAAGAAGCCGCGCACGACCAGGCGGCGGGCCTGGTCCTCGGGGATGCCCCGGGCCTGGAGGTAGAACAGCTGCTCGTCGTCGAACCGGCCGGTGGCGGAGGCGTGGCCCGCGCCCTCGATCTCGCCGGTCTCGATCTCCAGGTTCGGCACCGAGTCGGCGCGCGCCCCGTCGGTCAGCACCAGGTTGCGGTTGAGCTCGAAGGTCTCGGTGCCCTCGGCCGCCGCGCGGATCAGCACGTCGCCGATCCACACCGTGTGGGCGTCGTCGCCCTGGAGAGCGCCCTTGTAGACCACGTTGCTGCGGCAGTTGGACACCGCGTGGTCGACGAACGTGCGGTGCTCCAGGTGCTGGCCCGCGTCGGCGAAGTACAGGCCGAGCAGCTCGGCGTCGCCGCCGCGGCCGGTGTAGGTGACCACGGGGGTCAGCCGCACCAGGTCGCCGCCCAGGGTGATGACGGTGTGCCGCAGCGTGGCGTCCCGGCCCAGCTTGGCGTGGTGGGACGACACGTGCACCGCGTCGTCGGCCCAGTCCTGGATGGCGACCACGGTCAGGTGGGCGCCGTCCTCGACCACGAACTCCACGTTGTCGGCGTACGCGCCGGAGCCGCGGTGGTCCACGACCACGACGGCCTCGGCGAAGCGCTCGGCCTTGACGTGCAGGTGGCCGTAGGCGACCGCACCCTTGCCGGGGCCGATCACCGTGACGGTGGTCGGGCCGACCTTGGTGTCGCCGGGCAGCGTGACGACGGTGGCCTCGCTGAACGAGGTCCACGCCTGGGCCGCGATCCGGTCACCGGGGGTGCCGGCGGTGCCCAGGCGCTCGTCGCCCCTGGCCGCGGTCTCGACCCGGACGCCCTCGGCGGCGTTGACCTCGACGGTCGCCGTGCCGGTGGCCTCCGCGCCGTTGTGCAGGTTCGCCAGGCGCTTCATCGGGGTGAAGCGCCAGATCTCCTCCCGACCGCCCGGGACCTCGAACGCGTTCACGTCGAAGGACGTGAAGTGGTCCGCGCGCGAGGACACGGGGGCACCCGCACCGTGGGAGTGGGCCGTCAGGCCGTGTTGCTGGTCTTGAGTGGTGACGGCCATGTCAGCCGACGGCCCCTTCCATCTGAAGCTCGATCAGGCGGTTCAGCTCGAGCGCGTACTCCATCGGCAGCTCGCGCGCGATGGGCTCGACGAACCCGCGCACGATCATCGCCATCGCCTCGTCCTCGTTCAGGCCGCGCGACATCAGGTAGAACAGCTGGTCCTCGGACACCTTCGAGACGGTCGCCTCGTGGCCCATCGACACGTCGTCCTCGCGGACGTCGACGTAGGGGTAGGTGTCGGAGCGGCTGATGTTGTCCACCAGCAGCGCGTCGCACTTCACCGTGGACTTCGAGTGGTGCGCCCGCTTGTTGACCTGGACCAGGCCGCGGTAGGAGGTGCGGCCACCGCCGCGCGCCACCGACTTCGACACGATGGTCGACGAGGTGTGCGGCGCCATGTGGACCATCTTCGCGCCGGCGTCCTGGTGCTGGCCCTCGCCCGCGAACGCGATCGAGAGGACCTCGCCCTTGGCGTGCTCGCCCATCAGGAACACGGCCGGGTACTTCATGGTGACCTTGGAGCCGATGTTGCCGTCGATCCACTCCATCGTCGCGCCCTCTTCGGCCTTCGCGCGCTTGGTGACGAGGTTGTAGACGTTGTTCGACCAGTTCTGGATGGTCGTGTAGCGGCAACGACCACCCTTCTTGACGATGATCTCCACGACCGCCGAGTGCAGCGAGTCCGAGGAGTAGATCGGGGCGGTGCAGCCCTCGACGTAGTGCACGTACGCGCCCTCGTCGACGATGATCAGGGTCCGCTCGAACTGGCCCATGTTCTCGGTGTTGATCCGGAAGTAGGCCTGGAGGGGGATCTCCACGTGCACGCCCTTCGGCACGTAGATGAACGAGCCGCCCGACCACACGGCCGAGTTCAGCGCGGAGAACTTGTTGTCACCGGACGGGATGACCGAGCCGAAGTACTCCTTGAACAGCTCCGGGTGCTCGCGCAGACCGGTGTCGGTGTCCAGGAAGATGACGCCCTGCTCCTCGAGGTCCTCGCGGATCTTGTGGTAGACCACCTCGGACTCGTACTGGGCGGCGACACCGGCGACGAGGCGCTGCTTCTCCGCCTCCGGGATGCCCAGCCGGTCGTAGGTGTTCTTGATCTCGTCGGGCAGGTCTTCCCAGGTCGCCGCCTGCTTCTCGGTCGACCGCACGAAGTACTTGATGTTGTCGAAGTCGATGCCGGAGAGGTCGGAACCCCAGGTCGGCATGGGCTTGCGGTCGAACAGGCGCAGCGCCTTCAGCCGGAAGTCCAGCATCCACTCGGGCTCGTTCTTCTTCGCCGAGATGTCCCGAACGACGTCCTCGTTCAGGCCCCGGCGAGCGCTCGCGCCTGCCACGTCCGAGTCGGACCAGCCGAACTCGTAGTTGCCGATGCTCGCCAGGGTCTCCTCCTGGCTGAGCGGGGCTGTGGTGGTGCGCTGCTCGGCAGCGGCAGTCATGCGGGCTCCCCTCCATCTGAAGCTCGGTTGTCGGCTTCGCCGGCTGGCGTCCGATTGTCGGTTCCACCGACGGTCGTACGAGGTGTCGTGTTCGGGATGTGCGTCGTGCACACGGCATCGCCGCGGGCGATCGTCGCCAGGCGTTGCACGTGGGTGCCGAGGAGGTCGGCGAACGCCGCCGTCTCGGTCTCGCAGAGCTGCGGGAACTCGGCGGCCACGTGCGCGACCGGGCACAGGTGCTGGCAGAGCTGCTCCCCGGTGCCGACGTGCCGCGCCGAGGCAGCGTAGCCCTCCCTGGTCAACGCCACGGCCAGGGCCTTGGCCCGCTCCGCGGCATCGGGCTGGGCCACGATGGCGGCCCGGTGCTGGTCGACGAATGCGGACACCCGCCGCCGCGCGAAGGCTCGTACCGCCTCCTCCCCGCCTTGTTCGGCGAGGAACCGGAGCGCCGCGACAGCGAGGTCGTCATAGGCGTGCCCGAACTGAGCCCGCCCCTGCTCGGTCAACAGGAAGAGCTTGGCCGGACGCCCCCGACCCCGCTGACCCCTGCGCGGGGCCTCCCTGCTGACCGCCTCACCATCGGCAACCAGCGCATCGATGTGCCGACGCACGGCCGTGGGACTCAGACCCAACTGCTCCGCGACCGAGGCCGCGGTGATGGGCCCCTGCTCCAACAGCAGCCGCGCGACGGCATGCCGGGTCCGGCCGTCGTGCCCAGCAGGCACAGCGGTCTGATCGGTCCCGACGTTTTTCACAACACCAGTGTTGCTTATTTCGCGGGCGCTCGCAAAGATCGGCACCGATGGGGTGACCCGACTCACGTAGGCACACGGTGACGATCAGTGACCCAGGCCGCGACGAGCACCAGGACGCCCCGGCGAGGGACCCTGCGGAGGACCCAGCGGAGGCGGCAGGGGGACCCGGTGGCGGACGGCGGAGGAACCCCGGCAACGACGGAGCCACCCGCTCTTGCGCCCGAAGGGCGTGCTCTTCGAAGGGCTCGCGCAGCAGACCTCCCGACTTGGACTTCTTCCGTCATCCCCGTATGGCCTGCCCGAAGGGCTACCACACTTTCCAGGGGTTGCAGCCGAAAGTTTTTGCGA
>NZ_JBBEGC010000167.1:0-13412 GCF_037401995.1 Saccharothrix sp. CCNWYY140 | reverse complement strand
TCGGGCAGGCCATACGGTGGGGGAACCGAGGCCCTCCACTTGTAGGTGACACCTACCGCGCGCTCCGCGCGCGAAGATCGCGCTGCGCGCGGGAAAGGCCGTGGTGCGCGTGGGAGAAGCCGTGCCGAGCGGCCGGAAGTGCTTTGGTCAGCCCGTGCCCTCGGGAGAGCTGTCCGGTGTCACCGCGCCCGACCCGCTCCCCGACGGCAAATAAACATGCACATGCCCCTTACCAGCCTCAATGCTGATCACATCGAGCTGAAGCGCCGCCACCGACCAAGTCCGCAGCGCCAACGTCCGCTGCCCCGCCGCCAACCCCACGAACCGGCTGCGCGCAGGCTCCTCAACCTCCACCGCGGCATCGAACGCCGACACAGCCGACACCAACTGGTCCACCGCCGTCCGCATCCCCGTCCGGGCCACGTTGACCCCGTTCCCCGCAGAAGGCGTCTGCTCGTACCGCTTCACCTCCGCCAACACCACGTCCTTCCACCCCCGCACCTGCTCAGCCGTAGGCGCAACCGGTGCCACAGCCTCAAAAGGCGCGACCTTCGCCATGTCCACCAACACCGGTGTCAGCCGGTCCCGAGTGCCCCGAGCCAGCTCGATCAACGCACCGATCTGCTCCACATCCCTCTGCGCCTCGGCCTGCCGCAATTCCTCCACCCGCCGCTCGGTCGCATCCGGCCCGGAGGTCCACGACACGACCAGGAATGCCAGTGCGACCCCCAACACGAACGTGATCATCGGAGCAGCCCGACGCACGACACACCACCTCCGCACAAAAGAGCGGGGACGTCACCGGCACGGAGCCGGTGACGTCCCCACCAACACGAGAACCCTTACCGCAGGGTCCACTTCTGGTTGTTGCCGCCGTTGCACGACCAGATGATCAGCTGCGTGCCATCGGCCGAGCTACCGCCGTTCGCGTCCAGGCACTTCGAGCCGTTGCGGATGGTGCCGTCGGCCTGGACCGACCAGTTCTGGCCGGAGGCGCCGCTGCACGACCACAGCTGCACCAGGGCGCCGTCGGTCTGGCTGTTGTTCGCCACCGTCAGGCACTTGCCCAGGGACTGGAACGTCGAGCCGACCTGCGTCCACTTCTGGTTGTTGCCGCCGCTGCACGTCCACAGCTGGACCTTCGTGCCGTCCGTGGTGGCCGAGGCGTTGACGTCGACGCACTTGCTGCCGATGCCGACGATCTCCTTGGCCGTGCCGCCGGTGCCGCCGGTGCCGATGCCCGGTCCGACGTAGGTGATCGAGTCCAGGTCGAAGCTGTTGTTCGCCGAGGACTTGAACACCACGAACAACTCCACCGTGCCCGACGGCTTGGTCACGTTGACCGCCGGCAGTGACGCGTAGTTGTCCCACCCGCCGGTCGACGTCACCGGGGCCGACGCGATCAGCGTGCCCGTGGGGGACCCGGCCCTCAGTTCGATCGAGCCGCCGCCGCTGGGCGAGGACACCCGGAACGACACCTGGTCGATCCCCGTGAAGTTGACCGGCTTGAACGAGATCCAGTCGTTGTTGGAGACGTCACCCACTCGCCCGCCGGACTCGGCGCCGGACTGGGCCACCACGCGCACGCCCGACGAGCCGTTGAAGTGCTCGGCCTGCTTGCGCTTGGGCTGCAAGACGACCGAGGCGCTGCCGGTCAGCGCGGGAAGGCCGTTGCCGCCGTTGTCGGTGTACTCGGCGGAGCCGATGATGTGCGCGTTGCCGTTCTGGTGTTCGGCGTCCGCCTCGGCCCGGAACGAGCCCGAGCACCCGGTGATCGGGCTGCCCAGCGGGTGCTTGTGCGAGTCGTGGCCGATGTTGGGTTGGGTGATCACTCGTGCGCAGTTGATCGTGCCGTCCTCGGCGTCGGTGACCGACAGCGCGTACGGGATGGTGTCGCCCCAGCCGAACATGCCGCCGTCGACCGGTCCGGTGAACCGCACCGTGGGCGCGGTGTTGCCGGAGGTCACCGTGAGGTTCGCGGTGCCGGTCTTGCCGGTCGGGTCGGTCACCGTCAGCTGGACGTTGAACGTGCCCGGCGTGGTGTAGGTGTGCGAGGGGTTGGCGGCCGTGGACGTGGTGCCGTCACCGAAGGTCCACCGGTAGGTCAGCACACCGCCCTCCGGGTCGCGCGACCCGGCACTGGAGAACGCGACCGTCAACGGCGTCCCACCTGACGACGGGGTGGCCGTGGCCTGCGCGATCGGGCTGCGCTCGCCGGCGTTGTAGTCGATGCGCCACAACCCGGCCCCGGGCAGGTGGACGTTGTCGTCCCAGCCCGATCCCCAGGTCAGCAGGTACATCGACCCGTCCGGCCCGAACTTCATGTCCATCGGCGAGGCGAAGGACGTGTTCGGCAGGAAGCTGTTGATCTTCAGCAGGTTCCCGCCGGAGTCCGTGCGGAACTCCCACATCCGGTTGCGGGACCAGTCACCGAGGAACGGGACCTGGTCGTAGTACTCCGGGAACTTCGTGGGCGACGGGTTGTTGGGGTTGTACTGGTAGATCGGGAAGCCCATCGGCCCCTCGCCACCGCTGCCCATCTCCGGGAACTTGTTGCCCTCGGTCGCGCTGTTGCCGTACCAGACGTCCGCGGCCCGCGCCGCGGGCAACGTGGTCAGGCCGGTGTTGTTGGGCGAGTTGTTGGTGGGCGCCGCGCAGTTGAACTTCGAGCCCGACCGGGAGGTGGCGAAGTCGTAGTCGTTGTAGGGCGTGTTGTTGCCGACGCAGTACGGCCAGCCGTAGTTGCCCGGCGACTTGACGATGTTCCACTCCACCAGGCCACCCGGGCCGCGGTTGGCGTTGTCCGCGCCGGCGTCCGGGCCGTAGTCGGCCACGTACAGCACGCCGGTCGTCGGGTGGACGCTGAACCGGAACGGGTTGCGGAAGCCCATCGCGTAGATCTCGGGCCGGGTCCGCGCGGTCCCGGGGGCGAACATGTTGCCCGACGGGATCGTGTACGTGCCGCCCGGTTCCGGGTGGATGCGCAGGACCTTGCCGCGCAGGTCGTTGGTGTTGGCCGCGGTGCCCTGCGCGTCCCACCACTTGCGGCCGGAGCGCTCGTCGATGGGGGCGTAGCCGTCGGAGGCGAACGGGTTGATGTCGTCGCCGACGCCGATGTAGAGGTTCTTGCCCGGACCGAAGGCCAGGTAGCCGCCGGTGTGGCCGGGCTCGTTCTCCCGCCAGGCCGGGATGGTGAGCAGGATTTTCTCACTCGCCCGGTCGAGCGTGTCGCCGTTCATGGTGAACCGCGAGACCCGGGCCGCCTGCTCGGTGGTGTCGCCGGGGGAGTAGTTGAGGTAGATGTACCGGTTGGTGGCGAAGTCCGGGTCCAGCGCCATGCCGGTCAGGCCGTCCTCGGAGTTCTGGCCGCTGCCGTAGACGTTGAACGTCGCCGCGGTGACCGTCGTCCGGGTGTCCGGCTTGAAGATCTTGAGCTTGCCGCCGTACTCGGTGAAGAACACCCGGCCGTCCGGGGCCACGTCCACCGCGCCGGGCGCGATCGTGGTCTCGTCCAGCGCGACCTTCTCGAAGCTGCCCCACACCGTGGGACCGCAGTCCGCCGGGACCTTGCCGCCCGCCGACTCGACGCCGCCCGCGACATGCGAGCGGAACAGCGGCTCGGAGTAGCTGGAGGCTTGGTGGCCCATCGCGGTGGCCCACAACCGGCCGCCCTCGAAGTTGCGGCACCAGGAGATCGGGTGGTCGACGCCCATCGCGTTCGCGCCCGGGTTGTAGGTGGACTCGTCCGCGGTGACCAGCACGTGCCCGTTGCCGCGCACGTTGCGGTCGAAGTTGTACCACTCCTCGGTGCGCACCCACCGGTCCGGCAGGCCCGCGCCGGACGGGTGCTTCTTGTCCGCCACCTTGGCCGTGCCCTGGACGATGGCGGAGTGCTGGGTCATCGTCATGCCCAGGAACTGGTCCCACCACGGGAACTGCGCCTCGATGTTCATGTCCGTGGCGTTGTGGATGGCCACGACCCCGCCGCCGTTGCGCACGTAGGTCTGCATGGCGGACCGCTGCGCGTCGTTGTCCCAGACCATGCCCGAGGTCTGGAGCATCACGATGACGTCGTAGGTGGCGAGGCTGGTGTTGTTGAAGACGCTGGAATCCTCGCTCTTGGTCAGCTCCCACTGCTTCTCGGAGGCCAACTGCTCGAACATCGCGACGCCGGCCGGGATCGAGTCGTGGCGGTACGCGCCGGCCGCGGTCTTGCTGAACAACAGGACGTGGAAGCCCTCCGGGTGCGCCGAGGCGACCGGGGCCGACAGTCCGAACAACAGCGCCAAGGCCCCGAAAACAGAGACCGCGCGCCGCAATCTGTGGCGCATCACCACTCCCTTCACGGGCTCCCCACGCTGGAAGCCCCCGTCCGAACGGCACGACACCGCGACCGCCGCACCCGCTTCACCGCAACCCGCCCACAAGGGGCGGTCTCCCACCACGCCGGATCGCGCGGCTCGAGCGGGCCGGCTGGTCGCCGACCCGCCCCTGCCTCCCCGGGGCCGCCGCTGTGCCGGCCCCGGGGCGCACGCCCTAGTTCAAGGTCCACCGCTGGTTGGTGCCGCCGTGGCAGGTCCACAGGTGCACCACCGCGCCGTTGGCCGTCGACGCCCCGGACACGTCCAGGCACAGCCCGGACTGGGCGCCCCGGATCGAGCCGTCGGCGTTGACGTTCCACCGCTGGTTGGCCTGCCCGTTGCACGTCCAGGTCACCACCCGCGTGCCGGCCGTCGTGCCCGCGGCGTAGGCGTCCAGGCAGCGCAGGTTCCCGCCGCTGTACACGGTCAGCTCGCCCGCCGCCGTGCGCGTCCACGCCTGGCCCGCGCTGCCCTGGCAGTCCCAGATCTGCACCTGAGCGCCGGGCGAGGTCGAGCCGTTCTGCACGTCCAGGCACTTGCCGGAGCCCACCCCGCGCACCGCGCCGCCGGTGACCGGCGGGGTGTCGGTGGCGTAACCGGCGGCGATGATGTTGGCCTGCACGGCCGCCTCGGTGGCGTCGGTGGGGTAGCCGGCGACCATCGCGCCCTCGTAGAACGTGCCCGCGCTGAGGTTCGCGCCGCCGCCGGGCTTGCAGCAGTCGCCGCCGCTGCCCAGGATGATCGCGCCCTGCTTCTTCATCGGGCTGTACCCGTTGGGCAGCGCGCCGTCGTACAGCGTGGTCAGGGTGCCGGCCGTCGCGTCGCTGCCCTTGATCGCGAACCGCGTGGTGCCGTTGTTCTTGAGCATGGCCGTGACGAACTTCTGCGGGAACGCGCGCTGGTTGGGGTTCCACTGCTGGCTGCCGCCCGGGAACAGGCCCCACTCCAGGTCCGCCTGCACCCACGGGCCGGAGCCCTGGCACCCGCCGAACCAGCACTGCGTGCTGAAGTTGATGGCGTCCATCGCCCCGGCGGCGTCGGCGGACCGGGTGGTCTCGCTGTTGCCGTAGTCGAAGCAGCAGCCGTTGTTGACGTGCTGGCCGCTGGTCACCATGTACATGCCCTCCGGCTGCGCGCCGGTCGGGACGCCGGTCAGGTGGCCGTCGCGCCAGTAGCTGTTGCCGGGGTTGATGTAGAGCGAGTAGGCCTTGCTGCCGCTGCTGCCGCCCATCTTCAGCGACTCGGTGGTCGCGACGGCGGGCCGGCTCTGGCTGGACCCCGGCACGACGGTGGAACCCTGGTACCACAGGTCGTTGCCGCGCCCGGACTGGTCGTAGACCACGGTGATCACGCACGTCGACCCGGCGCAGAAGGCGTCCTGGGGAGCGACGTTGGCGTTGCCGCCCGCGGCGGACACCGAGACGTCGAGGGTGGTGTTGTCCGAGGAGCGCCGGACCTGGTAGAGCCGGCCGCTGTAGGTACCGAGCAGCGCTCGGGTCGTGCTGTGCGCGGCGATGCAGGGTGTGCCGCCGGCGGCGTAGATGTCGCAGGGACCGGTGGTGGCCGCGGACACGGGCGCGGTCCACGTCGTCGTCGCGTCCACTGACAGCGCGGCGGCGCAGAGCACGAGGACGGCGATCACCGCGCGCAGCCTGGCCGGCGGATGTGAACGCCAACGTAAGCGCGTCCGAGCTGGTGGAGCGGGGGAAGGCTGCATCGCGCGACTCCTCGTGTCCGACAGCGTTGTGGCACGTGAATCGAACCGGTTCGACCGCTGAGGCACGCTACGCCCCATTACATCAGCGAGGCAATGGATCCCCGTAGCGAAACGCTTCGCTGGCGAAAACTCGCCATTCGCTGTCACCGGGCCTGGTGTCGCGCTAGTCTCTCCCGCCAGTGTGTTAGCGCTCACAATCCAGGGCTTCGACGAGGAGTGCCACCCATGACGACCGCCACGGCGCCGCTGCTGTCCGTCCGGGGCCTGGTCAAGCGGTTCCCCGGCGTGACGGCCCTGGCGGGCGTGGACTTCGAGGTGCGCGCGGGCGAGGTGCACTGCCTGCTCGGCCAGAACGGCGCGGGCAAGTCCACGCTGATCAAGGTGCTCGCCGGTGCGCACCGCCCCGACGAGGGCGAGATCCGCAGCAACGGCGAGGTCGTCACCTTCGCCAACCCCACCGCCGCGATCCACGCCGGCGTCGCCACGATCTACCAGGAACTGGACCTCGTGCCCGGCCTCCCGGTGTCCGACAACGTCTTCCTGGGCCACGAGCTGTCCGCCGCCGGGTTCACCCGCCGCGCCGAGACCCGCCGCCGCACCCGAGCCCTGCTCAACCGCCTGGGCCACTCCGACATCCCGGCCGACCGCGACGTGGGCCAGTTGTCCGCCGCGCGGCAGCAGGTGGTCAGCATGGCCCGCGCCCTGTCCCGCGACGCGCGGCTGCTGATCCTCGACGAGCCCTCCGCGGTGCTCGACCAGGACGAGGTGCGCACCCTGTTCCGGGTCATCCGCGAGCTGACCGCCCAGGGCGTGGCCGTCGTCTACATCTCCCACCGGTTGGAGGAGATCCGCGAGATCGGCGACCGGGTGACCGTGCTCAAGGACGGCCGCACGGTCGCCACCGGCCTGGACGCCCGTGAGGTCTCCACGGCCGAGCTGATCCGGCTGATGACCGGCCGGGAGGCGCGCAACGTCTACCCGCCGCGCCGGCCGCTGCCCGCCGACGCCCCGGAGGCGCTGGTGGTGCGCGGCCTCGCCCTCGATCACGGCCCGGAGATCGACCTGACCGTCCGGTCCGGCGAGGTGGTCGGGCTCGCGGGCCTGGTCGGCGCGGGCCGCTCGGAGATCCTGGAGGCCGTCTACGGCGCCCGCAAGCCCAGCGCCGGCACGGTGCAGGTCGACGGCAGGCCGTTGCGGCGGGGCAGCGTCGGCGCGGCCGTGCGCGCGGGCGTCGGCCTGTGCCCCGAGGAGCGCAAGAGCCAGGGCCTGCTGCTGGACCAGGCCGTCTACCGCAACATCACCGTGTCGTCGCTGCCGCTGTTCGCGCGCCTGGGTTTCCTGGACGAGTCCGCCGAGCGGGCGAGGTCGGCCGCCCTGACCTCGACGCTGGACGTGCGACCGTCCGATGTGGACCGCATCGTGCGCACGCTGTCCGGTGGCAACCAGCAGAAGGTCGTGCTGGCGCGGTGGCTGCTGCGCGGGTGCCGGGTGCTGCTGCTGGACGAGCCGACCCGCGGCGTGGACGTCGGCGCGCGCGGCGAGATCTACCAGCTGGTCCGCGACCTGGCCGAGCGCGGGGTGGCCGTGGTCGTGGTGTCCAGCGACATCGACGAGGTCCTGGGCCTGGCCGACCGCGTGCTGGTGGTGCGCGAGGGCCGGGTCGTGCACGAGGGACCCGCCGACGAGATCGACGAGGCCCGGGTCCTGGACCTGGTCATGGAGGGAACCGCCGCATGAGTGAAGACACCGCCACCGCGCCGCGCAGCGCGCCGCCGACACCGCGCGCGTCCGGTGTCACGACGTTCCTGGCCTCGGCGCCGGGCCGCAACACCGGTCTGGTGGTGGCCCTGGTGCTGTTGTGCGTGGTCGGCGTGGCCACGGCGGGGGACCGGTTCGCCGACCTGGACAACGTCCTGACGATCCTGCGCCTGGCCTCGGTGATCGGGGTGGTCAGCGTCGGCATGACGTTCGTGGTCACCGGCGGCGGCATCGACCTGTCCGTCGGCGCGATCGTCGCCCTGTCCTCGGTGTGGGCGACCACGCTGGCCACGCAGGGCATGGCCAACAACAGCCACTGGGTGGTCATCGTGTTCACCGCGCTGGCCGTGGGCGCTGGGTGCGGCGTGGTCAACGGGGTGCTCATAGCCTACGGGCGGATCGTGGCGTTCATCGCGACGCTGGCGATGCTCGCCGCCGCCCGCGGCCTGGCCGAGATCATCTCCAACCGCCGCACGCAGATCGTGAATGTGCCCGGGTTCACCGCGTTCTTCGACGCCTCCGTGCTGGGCGTGCCCGTCCTGGTGCTGATGTTCGCGGTGGTCGCCGCCGCCGGGTGGGTGCTGCTCAACCGGACCACGTTCGGCCGCCGCACCTTCGCCGTGGGCGGCAACCCCGAGGCCGCGCGGCTGGCCGGCATCGACGTGCGCCGGCACACCGTGATGCTCTACACCCTGCTCGGCGTGCTGTGCGGCATCGCGGCGGTCATGCTCATCGCCCGCACCACGACCGGCAGCTCCACCCACGGCTACCTCTACGAGCTGGACGCCATCGCCGCCGTGGTGATCGGCGGCACCCTGCTCTCCGGTGGCCGCGGCACGATCGCGGGCACCGTGTTCGGGGTCCTGATCTTCACCACGCTGTCCAACGTGTTCACCCTCAACAACCTCTCCATCTCCGCCCAGGCCGTCGCGAAGGGGGCGATCATCGTGGTCGCCGTGCTCCTCCAACAGCGGCTCGCGCGCAGAAGCACCGCCTGACCACGCCGCCACCACAGGAGCGAAACCCATGTCACGCAAGGCGCTCACCCGCCTCATCGCCGCCGCGTCCGTCGGCGTCGCGCTCACCGCCTGCACCGGCAACACCGCGGCGCCCCCCGCCGGGTCCACTGGCCAGGGCGGCGCGAAGGTCGCCAACGACGAGCCCGGCGAGAAGGTCGTCATCGGCTTCTCCGCGCCGGCCGCCGACCACGGCTGGATGGCCGCGATCACCAACGCGGCCAAGGCCGAGGCGGCCAAGTACTCGGACATCGAGTTCAAGCTCGTCGAGGGCACCAACGACGTCAACCTCCAGATCAGCCAGGTGGAGACGTTCATCAACGACAAGGTCGACGCGATCGTGCTGCTGCCCTTCGACGGCGCGGCGTTGACCCCGGTGGCGCTCAAGGCGATGAAGGCCGGCATCCCGGTGATCAACGTGGACCGGGAGTTCGACAGCCCGTTCGCCGCGCGCTCGACCGTGCTGGGCGACAACTACGGCATGGGTGTGTCCGCCGGCACGTACGTGTGCGAGAAGCTCAAGGGCAAGTCGGACGCAGTGGTCGCGGAGATCGCCGGCATCGACTCGCTGCCGTTGACCCAGGACCGCAGCAAGGGCTTCGCCGACGCCCTGCGCGATTGCGGGTTGAAGGTCAGCAACCGGGTGGCGGCCGAGTTCACCGTGGAGAGCGGGGAGAAGGCGGCGGCGAACCTGTTGCAGGCCGCGCCGCGCATCGACGCCATCTGGAACCACGACGACGACCAGGGCGTGGGTGTGTCCGCGGCGATCAAGAACGCCGGGCGCAGCGAGTTCTTCCTGGTGGGCGGGGCCGGCTCGGCCAACGTCATGCGTGAGATCAAAGCGGACAACGGTCTGCACAAGGCGACCGTGGTGTACCCGTCGACGCAGGGCGCGGACGGCATCCGGCTGGCGCGGCTCGCGGTGCAGGGCAAGAGCCTGGGCGACCTGGTAGAGGTGGAGATCCCGCGGGAGGTCCAGCTGTACGCCCCGGTCGTCACCAAGGACAACGTCGACCGCTACCTGCCCGCGGCCTTCGAGTCCTGAGGAGCCCTCACGTGACGGAACCCTTGCGCATCGCGATGATCGGCCACGAGTTCATGGGATCGGCGCACTCCCAGGCCTGGCGCGTGGCCCCGCACTTCTTCGACCTGCCGCTGCGCCCGGAGATGGCCGTGCTGTGCGGCCGGGACCCGGAGCGCACCGCGGCGGCGGCCACCCGGCTGGGCTGGGCGGAGGCGTCGACGGACTGGAAGTCGTTGCTGGAGCGCGACGACGTGGACGTGGTCGACATCTGCTCGCCCGGCGACACGCACGCCGAGATCGCCATCGCCGCGCTCGACGCGGGCAAGCACGTGCTGTGCGAGAAGCCGCTGGCCAACACCGTCGCCGAGGCGGAGGCGATGGCCGCGGCGGCGGAACGGGCGTCCGCCAAGGGCGTGCGCGCGATGGTCGGGTTCACCTACCGGCGGGTGCCGGCGCTGAGCCTGGCCCGCGACCTGGTGGCGCAGGGCAAGCTGGGCCGCATCCACCACGTGCGGGCCCAGTACCTCCAGGACTGGATCGTCGACCCGACCGCGCCGCTGTCGTGGCGGTTGCAGAAGGACAAGGCCGGGTCCGGTGCTTTGGGGGACATCGGCGCGCACATCGTGGACGCGGCGCAGTTCATCCTCGGCGACACCGTCACCGACGTGTGCGGCACGATGGAGACCTTCGTGACCGAACGCCCGCTGGCGGCGGCCCACTCGGGCCTGTCCGGCACCGCCGTGTCCGACGAGACCGGTCCGGTCACCGTGGACGACGCCGCGCTGTTCCTGGCCCGGTTCGCCGGCGGGGCGCTGGGGTCTTTCGAGGCCACCCGGTTCGCCAGCGGCCGGAAGAACGCCCTGCGGATCGAGGTCAACGGGTCGGCGGGCAGCGTGTCGTTCGACTTCGAGGACATGAACGTCCTGAACTACTTCCACGGCGAGGACGCCGACCTGGGCGGCTTCCGGCGGATCGTGGTCACCGAACCCGACCACCCGTACGTGGGCGCGTGGTGGCCGCCCGGCCACGTCCTGGGCTACGAGCACGCGTTCACCCACCAGGCCGTGGACTTCGTGACCGCCGTCGCCGGCGGCACCGACCCGAGCCCGTCGTTCGCCGACGGCCTGCGCCTGCAAAGGGTCCTGTCCGCAGTCGAGGCGAGCGCCGCCTCCCGCACCTGGCACACCGTCTGAGGAGACCCCGAGAGATGGCACGTCCGATCACGTTGTTCACCGGCCAGTGGGCCGACCTGCCGTTCGAAGAGGTGGCCCGCCTGGCGGCGGAGTGGGGTTACGACGGCTTGGAGATCGCCTGCTGGGGCGACCACCTGGACCCGTGGAAGGCCGCCGAGGACGACGACTACGTGGCCGACCGCCTGGCGATCCTCGCCAAGCACAACCTGAAGGTGTGGACGATCTCCAACCACCTCACCGGCCAGGCGGTCTGCGACGACCCGATCGACGAACGGCACCAGGGCATCCTGTCCCCGCGCATCTGGGGCGACGGCGACCCGGAAGGCGTGCGGCAACGCGCGGCCGAGGAGATGAAGGCCACCGCCCGCGCCGCCGCTCGCCTGGGCGCGGACACGGTGGTCGGCTTCACCGGCTCGTCGATCTGGAAGACCGTGGCGATGTTCCCCCCGGTCCCGCCGTCGATGGTGGACGCGGGCTACCAGGACTTCGCCGACCGCTGGAACCCGATCCTGGACGTCTTCGACGAGGTCGGCGTCAAGTTTGCCCACGAGGTCCACCCGTCCGAGATCGCCTACGACTACTGGACGACCACCCGGACCTTGGAGGCGATCGGCCACCGCCCGGCCTTCGGCCTCAACTGGGACCCGTCCCACTTCGTGTGGCAGGACCTGGACCCGATCGGCTTCCTGTGGGACTTCCGCGACCGCATCTACCACGTGGACTGCAAGGACGCCCGCCGCCAGGTAGGCGACGGCCGCAACGGCCGCATGGGCTCCCACCTCCCGTGGGGCGACCCGCGCAGGGGTTGGGACTTCGTGTCCACCGGTCGCGGGGACGTGCCGTGGGAGCGAGCGTTCCGCATGCTCAACACCATCGGCTACACCGGCCCCATCAGCGTCGAGTGGGAAGACGCCGGCATGGACCGACTCGTAGGAGCCCCCGAGGCCCTGGAGTTCGTCCGCCACAACGCCTTCGACCCGCCGACGGCGTCGTTCGACGCGGCGTTCTCCAGCAGCCAGGATCCGGCGTGACGGAGGAACGCATCGGCCTGTGGCTCAACGGAGGCCGGGGATCGGTGGCCACCACCGCGATCACCGGCCTCCTGGCCCTGCGCACAGGCCTCACCCCGGCCACGGGTTGCGTCTCGGAACTACTGGACGCCAACCTTGCCCCGTGGAGGGCTTTCACGGTAGGCGGCCACGACATCACCACCACGCCGTTGGTGAAGCGCGCGGAGTCGTTGACCCGAGACGGCGTCCTACCGCCAAGCGTCGTGGCAACTGTGGCCGACGACCTGGCAGCGGTAGACGCGGAGATCGTGCCTGGCTACGACCCGGCAGACTTCTCCGGCACTCAGCACGACGCAGCAAGCCGCTTGGCTGCCGACATCGGCGCTTTCAGGTCACGACACGACCTGGCCAGGGTGGTCGTGGTCAACGTGGCCTCCACCGAGCCTCCGGCCACGGTGCCGTACGACTCTTTGGCGGACCTGGAAGCGGCACTCCGTGTGCCGGGGCAGGTGGTCCTGCCGCCCAGCTCGTTGGTCGCGTATGCCGCTTTCCAGGCAGGTTGTGCCTTCGCAGACTTCACCCCGTCCACGGGCGTGGCATTGCCGGCATTGGACGAGCTGGCGGCGGCGAAGTCCCTGCCCTACGCAGGCCGTGACGGCAAGACGGGCGAGACCCTGCTGAGGGCAGCACTCGCCCCCATGTTCACCTCACGGGCGCTGCGGGTCCTGTCGTGGTCCGGCACCAACCTGCTGGGCGGCGGCGACGGTTCCACGCTCGCTGACCCGGAGCACGCGCGGAGCAAGTCGGTGTCCAAAGCCCGGGGCTTGGCGGCGTTGCTGGGCGAGGACGTCAGCGCTCCTCTGCACATCGACTACGTGCCTGACATGGGGGAACGGAAGACGGCTTGGGACCACGTGTCGTTCGAGGGTTTCTTGGGCGCACGGATGTCCCTGCAACTGACGTGGAGCGGCTTGGACTCGTCACTGGCCGCACCCTTGGTGCTGGACTTGGCGCGGCTGTTGGCAGCGGCGCACGCGGCGGGTCGGTCGGGGGTGCAGGGGGAGCTGGGTTTCTTCTTCAAGGACCCGTTGGGCAGCGACGAACACCGCCTGGCTGAACAGTCCCAGGCCCTACACGACTGGGCACGCAACCTCGCCTAGCACCGCCACCCGCGAGCCCTCACCCGCGAGCCCTCAGCCGCCAGCCCTCAGCACCCCCGGCGGCCAGGGGCGTGCCCTTGCGCCCGCAGGGCGCCCGAAGTAGCTCGCGCAGCAGACCTCCCACTTGGGCTTCTTCCGTCATCCCCGTATGGCCTGCCCGAAGGGCTACCACA
>NZ_JBBEGC010000166.1:0-13587 GCF_037401995.1 Saccharothrix sp. CCNWYY140 | reverse complement strand
TCGGGCAGGCCATACGGGGATGACACAAGCAAGAAGCCCAGGTAGAGGTGTGCCGTGCGGCAGCTTCGTGAAAAGCCCGGGTGCGCTGCGGCGAGGTGGGGGCGGGTGCTCCGTGGGGGAGGCTGGTGTTGCGTGAGGGCGGCTGGTGTTGGGGCTGGTCAGGTGCAGGAGGCGGCTCGGTTGAGGAGGAGGGTGCGTTCGCGTTCGTTGCGGGTCATTCCCGCTGCCCGTTCGAACTCCGCTCGTGCCTCCTCCATCCGTCCCAGCTTGAACAACAAATCCCCGCGCACGCTGGGTAGCAGGTGGTAATCCTTCAGGGCCGGCTCGTCCAGCAAGTCGTCCGCCAGGCCCAACGCCACCTCCGGCCCGAATGCGAAACCGATGGCTACCGCGTGGTTCAGGGCGACGATCGGGGACGGGGCCACCAGGGCCAGCGCCTCGTACAAACCTGCGATGCGCAGCCAGTCGGTTTCCTCCGGGGTCTTGGCCACGGCGTGACAAGCTGCGATTCGGGCTTGTAGTGAGTACGGCCCGCCGCCGGCCTTCTCCAGCGCCGCCAGGCCGCGTCGGATCAGCAATTGGTCCCAGCGGCCTCGGTTCTGGTCCATCAACAGCACCGGCTCGCCGTTGGGGCCGACTCTTGCTCGTGACCGGGATGCCTGGATTTCCAGCAGCGCGACCAGGCCGTGGACCTCGGGTTCCTTCGGCATCAGGCCTGCCAGCACTCGGGCCAGGCGTAGGGCGTCGGCGCAGAGTTCGGGGCGGAGCCAGTCGTCGCCGGCTGTGGCGGAGTAGCCCTCGTTGAAGATCAGGTAGATCACGCCCAGTACCGACGCAAGGCGGGCTTCGCGTTCGTTCTCGGCTGGGACCTCGAAGGGCACGTTTGCCTTGGACAGGGTCTTCTTCGCGCGGACGATTCGTTGGGCGACGGTCGACTCCGACACCAGGAAGGCGCGGGCGATCTCCTCGGTTGTCAGGCCGCCGAGCATCTTCAGGGTCAGGGCCACCTGGGCTTCTACCGACAGGACCGGGTGGCAGGCGGTGAACACCAGGCGGAGGAGGTCGTCGTTGATGTCGCCCACGTGGGCGGCGGCGTCGGGGGCGGTGCGGTGTAGGTCGTCGCGGCCGATTTCGGCGAGTTTGCGCTGGTAGTTCTGTTGGCGGCGGATCTGGTCGACTGCCCGGTTCTTGGCGGCGGTCATCAGCCAAGCGCCCGGGTTGCGCGGGGTTCCGGTCTGCGGCCACTGTTCCAGGGCGCTGACCAGGGCGTCCTGGGCGAGTTCCTCGGCCAGGCCCACGTCGCGCACCATTCGGGCCAGGCCGGCGATGAGCCGTGCCGACTCGATCCGCCAGACCGCCTCGACAGCGCGACGCGCATCGGAAGCTGTCACGGTCCAGGATCAGACCAGCTTCCGATGCGCGTCGGCAAGGCGAGAGGGGTTGTGGTTACCTCTGCTGGGCCTTGATCTCCTCGGCGAGCGCGGCCTCGCGCTGCTTGAGCTCGTCGGAGATGTCGAAGTCCTCGGGGGAGAAGACCTGGCGGATCTCGATCTGCGACTGCTCGCCGGTCGGGTTCGGCACGCGCTTCACCCACTCGACGGCCTCCTCCAGGGACTTCAGCTCCAGCAGCCAGAAACCCGCGATCAGCTCCTTGGTCTCCGCGAACGGACCGTCCACCACGGTCCGCTGGTCGCCGTCGAAGTACACCCGGGCACCCTTGCTGCTGGGGTGCAGGCCCTCGCCGGCGAGCATCACGCCGGCCTTCACCAGCTCCTCGTTGAAGGCGGTCATCTCGCGGACCATCTCCTCGCTCGGCATGGCGCCGGCCTCGGTGTCCGCGGTCGCCTTGACGATCACCATGAAACGCATCTGCTTGTCCCTTTCGGAGTGTGCCTTGCTCATCTTGACGAAGTCGGTGGTGTGACGCAGGAGGATCAGCGGCGGACCAGGCGGGTCAGCGTGTAGCGGCCGGGGCCGAGGACCGCGATCAGCAGGAAGGACCACGAGTAGACCGCGGCCAGCTCGCCCATGTTGTGCAGCGGCAGCAGGCCGGCCGGCTGGTGGAAGACGAAGTAGGCGAAGGCCATCGCGCCGGACGCCAGCACGGCAGCGGGCCGGGCCGCCACGCCGACCAGCACGAGCACCGAGCAGACGACCTCGATCGCGCTGCCCCACCAGCCCGGGAACGACCCGACCGGCACGGCGGTGCCCTGGCCGTCGATGCCGCCGAGGAGGCCGAAGCCCTGGAGGCCGTGGCAGGCGAACAGGAAGGACACCACGACCCGGAAGGCGGCGAGCACGAGGTCGTTGCGCTTGGGCGTGGTGCTGGGGGCGGCGGACTCGGTGCGGGCGGACTGGGTGGGGACGGTCGTGGTGGTCATCTCTTCAGCTCCTTCTCGGTGGTCTTGCTCAAGCGACGAACGGCACCCCCGCCGGATCGACACGTCCCGGGAAGTTTTTTGAGATTTTTTGTTTCCGCAGGTCAGAGGGTTGGAGGGGGTGTGGGGGCGTCGGCGGCTGGTGCAGTGGGGCGGTGTGGCGGGCTTGGCGAGGGGCGAGGGGCGAGGGGCGAGGGGCGAGGGGCGAGGGGCGAGGGGTGAGGGGTGAGGGCGAGGGGCGAGGGGCGAGGGCGAGGCGGTCCGTTGGCCGGAGGGGCGAGGGCGGGGTTCGAGG
This sequence comes from Saccharothrix sp. CCNWYY140, assembly GCF_037401995.1. Classification (NCBI taxonomy): domain Bacteria; kingdom Bacillati; phylum Actinomycetota; class Actinomycetes; order Pseudonocardiales; family Pseudonocardiaceae; genus Saccharothrix; species Saccharothrix sp. CCNWYY140. Next base: position 10,914 of record NZ_JBBEGC010000166.1, on the reverse strand, counting down.
TGGGAGCGGGCGTGCCTCCGCAGGCGCCGGGCGGGTTTGCCGCGGATATTCCCGGCGTCAGGTGGAAGTGCCGGCCGTTCTCAGCCAGTGGTCGCCCCTCCACCGCCCTGTTCGGCTGCCCCAGAATCCGATGGAGGTCGAAGTGGAAGGGGGCGCTGGGACCATGACACCTGGGCTGCACCTCGCCGTCGCGCTCGACGGCACCGGTTGGGACCCATCGACACCCGACGACGGCGCGCGGTTCACGCCGGAGCACTGGGTCGAGCTGGTCCGCGAGGCCGAGCGCGGACTGCTGGACTTCGTGACGTTCGAAGACGACCTCGGGCACGTCGGCCGGTTGGACGCCGTCCTGGTGGCCTCCCGCGTCGCGCCGCTGACCTCCCGCATCGGGCTGGTGCCGACCGTCGTCGCGACGCACACCGAGCCGTTCCACCTGTCCAAGGCGATCGCCACGCTGGACTACGTGAGCAGCGGCCGGGCCGGCGTGCGGGTGCGCGCGTCCGCCTCGCCCGAGGCGGCCCGGCACTTCGGGCGGCGTGAGATCACCGCCGACACCCCGCTCGGCGACCTGCTCGACGAGACTGCGGACTACGTCGAGGTGCTCCGCAGGCTGTGGGACAGCTGGGAGGACGACGCCGAGATCCGCGACGTCGCCACCGGTCGGTTCATCGACCGGGACAAGCTGCACTACATCGACTTCGCCGGGAAGTGGTTCAGCGTCAAGGGTCCCTCCATCACCCCACGCCCGCCGCAGGGCCAGCCGCCGGTGGCCGTGTTGTCGCACGAGTCCCCGGTCCACGCGTTGGCGCGCCGGTCCGCCGACCTCGTCTTCACCACCCCGTACGGCGCGGAGGACGTCCGGACCATCGGGGCGGAGGTGGGAGGTGTGTTGAATTTCGTGGACGTTCTCGTAGGTTTCGGCCGAAAAAATGCGTTGGAGTCCGACGCATTCGCATACACGGGTAGCCCCGCCGAGCTGGCCGACCTGCTCGTGGATTGGCACGCCGCCGGGGCGGCCGGGTTCCGGCTGCGGCCCGCGTCGCTGCCGGACGACCTGCGGGTGATCACGCGAAAGCTGGTGCCGCTGTTGCGGGAACGCGGGGTGTTCCGGACCGAGTACACCGCCACGACGCTGCGCGGCCACCTCGGTCTGCCGCGTCCCGCCAACCGCTACGCCGCCTGAGGAGTGAGATGAAGCAGATCCACCTCGCCGCGCACTTCCCCGGTGTCAACAACACGACGGTGTGGAGCGATCCGGCGGCGGGCAGCCACATCGAGTTCTCGTCGTTCGTCCACTTCGCCCGGACCGCCGAGCGCGCCAAGTTCGACTTCTTCTTCCTGGCCGAGGGGCTGCGGCTGCGCGAGCAGAACGGGCTGATCTACGACCTGGACGTGGTGGGCCGCCCCGACACGTTCACCGTGCTGGCGGGCCTCGCGGCGGTGACCACGCACCTGGGACTGGCGGGCACCATCAACTCCACCTTCAACGAACCGTTCGAGGTGGCGCGGCAGTTCGTGTCGCTGGACCACCTGTCCGGCGGGCGCGCGGGGTGGAACGTGGTGACCTCGTGGGACGCGTTCACCGGCGAGAACTTCCGGCGGGGCGGGTTCCTGCCCGAGGAGCAGCGGTACGAGCGGGCGAAGCGGTTCCTCGACGCGGCGACGACGTTGTTCGACTCGTGGCGCGACGGCGGCGACTTCGCCCACCGGGACGAGCACTTCGACATCTCCGGGAAGTTCGACCTGCCCCGGTCGCCGCAGGGTCGGCCGGTGGTCCTCCAGGCCGGTGACTCGGAGGAGGGGCGGGAGTTCGCCGCCGCCAAGGCGGACGCGATCTTCAGCCGGCACGCGACCCTGGTGGAGGGGCAGGCGTTCTACGCGGACGTCAAGCGGCGGCTGGCGAAGTACGGGCGCACGCCGGAGCAGCTCAAGGTGCTGCCCGCGGCCACTTTCGTGCTGGGGGACAGCGACGCCGAGGCGCAGGAGCTGGCGCACGAGGTGCGGCGGCAGCAGGTCAGCGGGCAGACCGCGATCAAGTTCCTGGAGCAGCTGTGGAACCGGGATCTGTCCGAGTACGACCCGGACGGGCCGTTGCCGGAGGTGGACCCGGTGGTCGGGGAGAACACCATCGCGCGGGGTCGGGCGAGCGTGCGGCAGCACCGGGATCCGTTGGCGACCGCGCGGGAGTGGCGGGAGTTGGCGGCGGCGAAGAAGCTGTCGATCCGGGAGTTGATCATCGAGAAGACGGCCCGGCAGACGTTCATCGGGACGGCGTCGGGGGTGGCTGCGCAGATCAACGAGTTGGTGCAGGCCGATGCCAGCGACGGGTTCATCCTGGTGCCGCACGTGACGCCGGGCGGGTTCGACGTGTTCGCCGACACCGTGGTGCCGTTGTTGCAGGAGCGTGGGGTGTTCCGGGCGGACTACGCCGGGTCTACGTTGCGGTCGCACCTGTTCGGGTCTGCGGAGTCGTCGTAGCGGGCGGCTCTTCGTGGTCGTTGTAGCGGGCGGCGATGGCGGTGGCGCGGGTGTGCAGGGAGTCGCGGAGCCATTGCGGGGTCAGGGCTTCCGCGCCGGCGGCTAGCTGCCACAGTGCCCATTCGGCGTGTCTGCGGTCCTGGAAGGTGACTTCCAGGCGGAGCCAACCGTCCGGGTCGGTGTCTTCGGTGAGGACGGCTACGGCGGTGCGCACCAGGTCCGTGCGTCGTGCCGGGTGGAGTCGGACCAGCGCGGTGACCTGGTCGCCGCCGGTCCGGAAACGGGTGCTGCGTTCCTGCCACGCCCGGTCCAGGTCGACCCGGTCGGGGCGTTGCGCGGGTTCCGTGAGTTCCTCGGCGGCCTGGACGCGGGACAGCCGGTAGGTGCGGTCCTCGCCGGACCTCGTGGCCAGCAGGTAGACCTGCTCGCGCACGGTGACCAGGCCGATCGGGTCCACCGTGCGCCACTGCGGGGGCTGGCCGGCCGCGGCGTAGTGGATGCGCAGCTTGCGCCCGGCGAACACCGCGCGGCGCACCTCGGCCACCACGTCGTCGGGCACCTCGTCAGGGGCTTGTCGGCGTGCGAGGAGGTCGGTCTCCGGGTCGATGAGGAGGCGCTGGACCGCTCCGGCGGCGGTGGCGCGGTAGCTCTCGGGGAGCGCGTCGACCACCTTGCGCATGGCCGAGGCCAGCGCCGTGCCCAGCCCGAACGCCTGCGCGCCGCGCCGTGATCCGGCGACCAGCAGGGCCAGTGCTTCCTCGTGGTTGAGCCCGGTGAGTTCGGTCTGGAAGCCGGGCAGCAACGCGAACCCGCCGTGCCGGCCGCGCTCGGCGTAGACCGGGACACCGGCGGCGGACAGCGCCTCGATGTCCCGCAGCACCGTGCGGGTGGACACCTCCAGCTCGCGGGCCAACGCCGTCGCGGACAGCCGGCCGTGGCGGCGCAGGAGGAGCACCAGCGAGACCAGCCGGTCGGCGCGCATGGTCGAAAACTACCTGGAATACACGACAGAGGGTGTCGTGTATCGGTTGCGAGGCTTGGCGGCATGACGATCAAGGAAGTGGCTACCGAGCCGAACGACCTGGGCAGGTTCTTCATCGAGCGCGGCAACGCGGGGGATGTGGACGGGCTGGTGGCGCTGTACGAGCCGGGGGCCGTGTTGGCCTTCCCGCCGGGGAACCTCGCCAACGGTCATGCGGAGATCCGGGCGGTGTTCGAGCAGTTCGTGGCGGCGGCGCCGGTGTTGACGGCGGGGCGGCAGCATCCGGCGTTGGTCAGTGGGGATTTGGCGTTGACGGTGTCTACGTTGACCACCGGGGAGATGACGGTGGAGATCGCGCGGCGGCAGGCGGATGGGTCTTGGTTGTGGGTCGTCGACCAGCCCATGCTCGTGAGCTGAACGCGCTGGCGCGCTCTCAAGATCAAAAGCGCCTGCGGACGAGCGAACCACCCGATTGAGGGTGAAGGGCGTCGGTTCTCCCATCGCATGGCCATACGGTGGGGAACCGACGCCCTCTATTTGTAAGTGACACCTACCGCACGCGAAGAGCCGCGCTGCGCGCGCGAAGAACCGCGCTTCGCGCGCCTGATCTGCTTTGGGTTACGTGCCGGAGGCTGGTAGGGGAGCGGGTTCGGCGGCGCTGAGGTTTTCTGGGAGTTTCAGGCCCTCGGTGAGGGGGACTAGTTCGGACTGGAGGACCAAGGCTGCCGCGCCGATGGCCGAAGCCGTGGCGGCGTGGCGGGACAGGCGGACGTCCACCGGGTGCGCTGCTCGGGAGAAGAAGGCTCGGTCCAGTTCTTCTCGGACGATGGGTAGGTAGATCGAGCCGGCGATGGCGAAGCTCGGGCCGGTCAGGACCAGGACTTCCAGGTCCATGACGTTGGCCAGGCTTCTCGCTGCCGCTGCGATGTAGCGGGCCGAGCGTTCCAGGATGGCCAGGGCTGAGGGGTCGCCTCGGCGGGCTGCTCGGCTGACTGCCGCGAAGTCGGCGGAGACCGAGCGGGAGTGGGTGGTCAGGCTGGCGGCTCGGGACAACGCCGGGTCGGCGCGGGCGGCTGCTACTACCGCTGTGGGGCCGGCTAGGACTTCCACGCAGCCTCGGGCGCCGCACCAGCAGTCCGGGCCGTTGGCGTCTACGCAGGTGTGGCCGATTTCGCCGGCGTTTCCGCTGGATCCTCGATAGGTCACGCCGTTGATGACCAAGCCGGCGCCGATGCCTGTGCCCATGTAGAGGGCGGCGGAGATGGCGGTTCCGCCTATGCCGCCGGACCAGTGTTCGCCCAGGGCGGCGGCGGTGGCGTCGTTGTCCAGGACTACCGGGAGGCCGGTGGCGCGTTCCAGCGCTTGGCCGAGGGGGTAGTCCTCCCACTTGCGCATCGCGGGTGGGGTGAGGCCCATGCCGGTGGTGGGGCTGAGGGGGCCTGGCGAGACCAGGCCCACGCCCAGGACTCGGTCGCGGTCTACGCCCACGCCGGTCATCAAGGCCGTGACCTCGGTGGCCATGCGGTCGACAACGGTGGCGGGTTCGGTTGCGCCTGCGCCTGGGCGTGAGATCCGGGCGACTACCGCTCCGCCCAGGTTCGTGAGCACGTAGGTGATGCCGGCGTGGTCCAGGTGCACGCCCACCGCGTAGCGGGACGCGTGGTTGAGCTGGAGCAGCACTCTGCGCTTGCCGCCGGTGGACTCGGCGCGGCCGGTTTCCACGACCAGGCCCTCGTCGATGAGCTTGCGGACGACGGTGGAGATGGTCGCCCCGGTGAAGCCGGTCGCGTTGATCAGGCCGACTCGGCTGATGGTGCCGGCCGCCCGGATGACGTCGAGCACGGCCGCCTTGCTGCTGGCGTGCTGGCTCATGACGTCGGCCCCCTGTGCGTCTTAGTTCGTTCGTCGGTCGAAGCGTAGCAACTTGGCGGGTAGATGACCGCGAGGTGTTGACTTCGTTTCTTCGTTGACTTAACAATCTGCCTCGACGGCGTGACCGGCCACGAGAGGATCGATGATGTTCCTGAAGGCGAAGCGTTCACGGGCGGTGGCGGCGGGGATCGCCGCGCTGGCCATGCTGGCGACGGCGTGCGGTGGGTCGAGCACACCGGCCGGAGGGGACGGCACGCTGGTCGTCTACACCGGCCAGTCCGGTGACTGGCAGCTGAACTTCAACCCGTTCTCCCCGACCGCCCTGGAAGGGCCGGGCACGATCTTCGAGCCGCTGTTCTTCTACAACAACATCCGGGACGTCGAGCCGCGCCCGCGCCTGGGCAAGACCTTCAAGTGGAACGCCGACGGCACCCAGCTCGACATCGAGCTCCGCGACGACGCCAAGTGGACCGACGGCCAGAAGTTCACCGCCGACGACGTCGTCTTCACCCTCGACATGGTCACCAAGAACGCCGCGATGAACGGCACCGGCTACAAGGGCGCCGCCACCGCCGTCGACCCGACGCACGTGTCGATCAAGTTCCCCGAGCCCTCGTTCATGGAAGGCCCGCAGATCCTGGGGCGCATCTGGATGGTGCCCAAGCACAAGTGGTCGGGGCTCGCGACGCCCGCGACGGACGTGGTCAAGGAGCCGGTGGGCACCGGGCCGTTCCAGCTCGACGAGTTCAAGCCGCAGGCGTTCACGCTCAAGTCGAACCCGAACTACTACGCGGGCGAGCCGGCCCTGAAGAAGGTCCGCTACCTGGCGCTCTCGGGCAACCAGTCCGGTGAGGCTGCGCTCAGGGCCGGTCAGATCGACTGGCAGACCGGGCCCGTGCCGGACATCAAGAACGTCGAGAAGAACTACCCCGGGTACAAGGCCATCACCGTCCCGATGAACCAGACCGCCCTGTTCACCTGCTCGAACGCGGCGCTCGGGTGCGTCGGGCCGCAGACCGACGTGGCTGTCCGCAAGGCCGTCTACTACGCCGTCAACCGCACCCAGATCAACCAGCTGGCCTTCGAGAACACCTCCAGCGAGATCTCCCCCGGCGCCGCCCTGCTGGAACGCGACCGCGACCAGGTCTCCACCAAGCTCAAGGAGAGGACCGCGCCGATGCAGCCCGACGAGGCCAAGGCCACGTCCCTGCTGGAGGGCGCGGGCTACACCAAGGGCGCGGACGGCATCTACCAGAAGGACGGCAAGCCGCTGGCCCTGTCGCTCAAGGTCGTCGCCGGCTGGACCGACTACATCACCGCCGTCGAGACGATGAGCCAACAGCTCCAGAAGGTCGGCATCAAGATCAACCCGCAGCAGCTGTCCTGGAACGAGTGGTCCGACGCGCGCGGTCGCGGCCAGTACGAGCTGCTGATCGACGCCCTGCACCAGGGGCCCGCGCCCGACCCGTTCTACAACGCCTCCTACTTCTACAGCACCGCCACCACCGCGAAGGTCGGCGAGATCGCCAACCCGAACTTCGCCCGCGTCAGCGACCCGGCCATCGACGCCGCCCTGGCCGCGCTCAAGGGCATCGACCCGGAGGACGACGCCAAGCGGCAGCCGCACTTCGACGCCATCCAGACCCGCATCGAGGAGCTCGTGCCGTACATCCCGATCCTCACCGGCGGCACCACCAGCGAGTACAACGCCAAGAAGTTCACCGGCTGGCCCACCAAGGAGGACCTGTACGCGTTCCCGGCCGTCTGGGCGCGCCCGGAGCACTCCGAGATCTTCCTGAAGCTCAAGCCGGCGAGCTGACATGCGCTACCACGCCCGCAAGCTCGCGTTCTACCTGGTCGCCTTCTGGGCCGCGCTGACGCTGAACTTCTTCATCCCGAGGCTCATGCCGGGCAACCCGGTGGACATCCTCATGGCGAAGCTGGCCCAGCGCGGCGGCACGGTGGACCCGTCGGCCCGCCGGGCGTACGAGCTGCTGCTCGGCTCCGGGTCGGACGAGTCGCTGCTGTCGCAGTACTTCTCCTACCTGGGCAACATGTTCCGCGGCGACCTCGGCGTCTCGGTCAGCTCGTTCCCGACGCCGGTGTCGGACATCATCGCGGAAGCGCTGCCGTGGACGTTGGTGCTGGTGGGGATCGCGACGTTCCTGTCGTTCGCCCTCGGCGTCGTCCTGGGCACGCTGGTCGGCTGGCGGCGCGGCACCTGGCTGGACAGCCTGGTGCCCGCCACCACCGTCCTGGCCGCGGTGCCGTACTTCTGGCTGGCGCTGATCCTGGTGGCGCTGCTGGCGTCGGGCCTGGGCTGGTTCCCGCTGCTGGGCGGGTACGACGTGGTGCTCTCGCCGGGCTGGGACCTGGAGTTCCTCGGCTCGGCGGTCTACCACGGGACGCTGCCCGCGCTGACCATCGTGCTGTCGTCGGTGGGCGGCTGGCTGCTCGGGATGCGCAACATGATGGTGTCCACCACGTCGGAGGACTACGTGCTCACCGCGAAGGCCAAGGGGCTGCGCGATTCCCGCATCATGATCCGGTACGCGGCGCGCAACGCCGTGCTGCCGTCGGTGGCGGGGTTCGCGATCTCCCTGGGGTTCGTGGTGGCCGGGTCGATCATCACCGAGCAGGTGTTCTCCTACCCCGGCATCGGCTCGAAGCTGTTGCAGGCCGTGCAGAACAACGACTACGCCCTGATGCAGGGCATCTTCCTGGTGATCACGGTCGCCGTGCTCGGCGCGAACCTCGTGGTCGACCTGCTGTACGCCGTCATCGACCCGCGCACCCGCGTCAGCGGCTGAACCAGGAGCGGACACCGTGACCAACCCCAGTACCGTTCCCGCCGCCTCCCCGCGCGGGTGGCGCGCGATGCTGCCGCGCCGGTCGCCCAAGCTGCTCGTCGGCACCGGCCTGATCGCCGTGATCGCGCTGTTCGGCCTGGTCGGGCCGCTGTTCGTGGGCGACCCGGCGACGATCCGCGACCTCGGCCTCACCCCGCCCGGCGGCGACTTCCCGCTGGGCACCACGCTGACCGGCCAGGACATCCTGGCCCAGCTCGCCCACGCCACCCGGGGCTCGCTGTACATCGGCCTGCTGGTCGGGCTGATGGCGACGGCGCTGTCCGCGTTGTTCGGCATCGTCGGCAGCTACGTCGGCGGGTACGTGGACGAGGCGTTCTCGTTGTTCTCCAACGTGATGCTGGTGATCCCCGGCCTGCCGCTGGTGATCGTCATCTCCGCGTTCGTGCCCGCCGACCAGCGCGGGTCGTGGACCATCGCGGTGGTGCTCGCCATCACCGGCTGGGCCGCGTCGGCGCGGGTCCTGCGGGCGCAGACCCTGTCGCTGCGCAACCGCGACTACGTGGCCGCGGCGCGGGTGTCCGGCGAGCCCGCGTGGCGGGTCATCGGGGTGGAGATCCTGCCGAACCTGTTGCCGCTGTTGGCTTCCCAGTTCGTGTTCTCGGTGGTGTACGCGATCCTGAGCGAGGCAGGGCTGTCGTTCCTCGGCTTGGGCGCGTCCAACTCGTCCACGCTGGGCACGATGTTGTACTACGCCCAGAACGGGTTCGCGTTGCAGCGCGACGCCTGGTGGTGGTTCGTGCCGCCCGGTCTGATCATCGCCTTGTTCGGCTGCGGCTTGGCGTTGGTGAACTTCAGCATCGACGAGATCATCAACCCCAAGCTGCGCGACATCCCCAAGCGCGGCAAGGCTCCGGAACGGTCGCCGCGACCGGTTGCCCGGCCTGATGAGGACGTGGTGCTCACCGTCGACGGCCTGTCGGTGGTGTACCAGGTCGGCGTGCCCGTTCATGCGGTGAAGGACGTCTCGCTCACCTTGCGGCGCGGGGAGATCCTGGGCCTGGCCGGCGAGTCCGGGTGCGGCAAGACGACCTTGGCCTACGCCGTGAACCGCCTCCACCGCCCACCCGCCGAGGTCACGACCGGTTCGGTGACGTTCCACGACCGGGACGGCGGCGACATCGACGTGCTCGCACTGGGGACCGAGGAGCTCCGGGAGTTCCGCTGGTCGAAGCTGTCGATGGTGTTCCAGGGCGCGATGAACGCCCTCAACCCCGTGACCACTGTCCACGCCCAGCTCGACGACGTCCTCACCACGCACCGGCCCGAGATGTCCAAGGCGCAGCGGCGGGCCAAGTGCGAGGAGGTGCTGCGGCTGGTCGGCGTGGACGTGCGGCGACTGACGTCGTTCCCGCACGAGTTGTCCGGCGGCATGAGGCAGCGCGTGATGATCGCGATGGCCCTCCTGCTCGACCCGCAGGTGATGATCATGGACGAGCCGACCACCGCACTGGACGTGGTGGTGCAACGCGGCATCCTCCGCGAGATCCTGAGGTTGCGCGACGAGATCGGCTTCGCGGTCTTGTTCATCACCCACGACCTGCCGCTGCTGCTGGAACTGGCCGACCGGATCGCCGTGATGAAGGACGGCGAGGTCGTCGAGTACGCCCCGGCGGCGGACGTCTACGCCGCCCCCGCCCACCCGTACACCCGCAAACTCCTCGACTCGTTCCCCAGCCTGACCGGCGAACGCGGCGCGTTCGTCCGAGAGACCTCCGGGAGTGCCTTGTGACCACGCTGGAAGCGCAGAACCTGGTCAAGGACTTCCATGTCAGGGTTGGTCTCAAGCGGGTGCGGCTGAGGGCGGTCGACGACGTGTCGTTCACGCTCACCCCGGGCCGCACGGTCGCGTTGGTCGGCGAGTCGGGCTCGGGCAAGTCGACCATTGCCCGCATGATCGCCCGCTTGGAGAAGCCCAGCGGTGGCCGGATCACCGTGCACGCTGAGGGGCGGGAGGTCCCGTCTAAGCATTATCGGGACCATGTGCAGATGGTCTTCCAGGACCCTTTTGCGTCCTTGAACCCTTTCCACACTATTGCCCATCATTTGGAACGGCCGCTGAAACTGCACGGCCGGCCGCATGGGAATGCGGAGGTGGTCAGGCTTTTGGGTCGAGTCTCGCTGCCGGAGGAGGTTGCCGGGCGTCGTCCTCATGAATTGTCTGGAGGTCAGCGCCAGCGGGTGGCCATTGCTCGGGCTTTGGCTCCGGGGGCGAAGGTTGTGGTCGCTGACGAGCCGGTGTCCATGCTGGATGTGTCGATTCGGTTGGGGGTGCTCAACCTGTTGGCGCGGTTGCAGCGGGAGGAGGAGTTGGCGGTTTTGTACATCACGCATGATCTGGCTACGGCTCGGCATTTTTCGGATGACATTTTGGTGTTGTACAAGGGGCGGGTGGTGGAGCGGGGGCCTGCCGACGACGTCATCCTCAATCCGCAGCATCCTTACACCAAGATCCTTGCTTCGGCTGCACCGAATCCGGATGCTCGGGGACGGCTTCTCGACATCGATCCGGCTGAGGTCGAGAGGGCGGGCGCGGAACCTGCGGTCACCCACTACACCACCGCCGACCGAGCCTGATCCAGCTGGTTCACGCGGAGCGCGGGATGCATTTCCCGCCGCCGACGCTCAGTCCAAGCGCGGGTGCTACGCGCCGAAGGCGCGAGCCGAAGCGGCTAGCGCCCACGGGAAGGGCCTCGGTTTCTTTCCCCGTCCGGC
>NZ_JBBEGC010000165.1:0-13736 GCF_037401995.1 Saccharothrix sp. CCNWYY140 | reverse complement strand
GTAGTTAAGCCTTCCAGCGCCGATGGTACTGCACTCGTGAGGGTGTGGGAGAGTAGGACGCCGCCGAACATAACTTCACCCTCAGGGGCACTCGACTCGTCGAGTGCCCCTGAGGGCTTTGTGGCGTTCGCACCTTCTCAGGAGTGCCGCCGAGCCGGCCACGGACTACTTTCTTGCCATGCACCGCGACCACGACCCACGCACGCTCCGCCGGTCCGGCGGCAGCGGAGGCGGCACGGCCGACCTGGCCACCAGCCCGTACCGCGTCGACCGCGACCGCGTGGCCAGCTCCCCGTTCTTCGCCCGCCTCGGCGGCGTCACGCAGGTCGTCAGCTCGACCGGGTCCGGTCTCCTGGTGCACAACCGCCTCACCCACAGCCTGAAAGTCGCCCAAGCCGCCCGCGCCATCGCCGAACGCCTCAACGCGCGCCCCGACCTCGTCGGTGTCATCGACAAGCTCGGCGGCTGCGCCCCGGACGTGGTCGAGGCCGCCGCGCTCGCGCACGACCTCGGTCACCCGCCGTTCGGCCACCTCGGCGAACAGGTCCTCGACCGCCTGGCGCGCCACCGGTTCGGCCTGTCCGACGGGTTCGAGGGCAACGCCCAGTCCTTCCGGATCGTCACCACGACCGACGTCCGCGGCCCGAAAGCCCTGGGCCTCGACCTGACGGTCGCCGTGCGCGCGGCCATGCTCAAGTACCCGTGGACCCGCCTGTCCTACCCGACCCCGCACCCCCGCGACCTCCCGGCGCCACCGCGCGGCGCGGCCGAGCCACCCGACGCACCGGGCACGGGCGCGGTGAAGTTCTCGGCCTACGTGACCGAACTCGACGACCTCGCCCAGGCCCGCGAGTTCTACACCGGACGCCTGGAGCCGTGGCAGCAGACCGTGGAGGCGTCCGTGATGGACACCGCCGACGACATCGCCTACGCGATCCACGACCTGGAGGACTTCCACCGCGTCGGCGTCCTCCAGCACGCGACCGTCTCCGCCGAACTCAACACGTGGCTGAACCAGGCGCTCGACCTCGCCGAGCTCAGCGCCGCCGACCTCGCCGCCCAGCAGCGCCGCCCCGGCCGTTCCCTGGAAACCCTGCGCCGCCGCCTGCACGCCAAGGACTCCTGGGCCGTGGACGACGACGCGTTCGCCCACGCCGTGGCCAAGGTCCGGTCCGAATTGGTCGACGGCCTGCTCGCCGTCCCGTTCGACGGGTCGGTGGAAGCGGAACAAGCCGTCGCCGGGTTCTCCACGCGCTGGACCCGCCGCCTGGTCGACTCCGTCGGCGTCATCGAGGAACCGACGACCCGGTCCGGTCACGTCGTGCTCGCCACCCCGCAGTGGCACGAGGTGCAGGTGCTGAAGTTCGTGCACCGCCGGTTCGTCCTGCTGCGCCCCGACCTCGCGCTGCACCAGCGCGGCCAGGCCCGTCTCCTCACCGCGCTCGTCGAGGCGCTGGAGCAGTGGGCGACCGACCGGCACGAAGCGGACCGGCTCCCGCGCCGCCTGCACGACCTGATCGAGCTCGCCACCACCGAGTACACCGCCCTGGCCCGCTCCGAACCGCACACCCTGGTGGGCGCGACCGGAGACGGACCGTCCGGACCGGACGCCGTTCGGGCGCTCGCGCGCGGCCGGGCGGTCGTGGACTTCGTGGCCTCGCTCACCGACAACCAGGCCGCGGCGCTGCTGGACGCGGTGTCCGGACGGACCGGTCAGCTGTGGACGGACGCGTTCGTACTGTGAACTGTGATTGATCTTTCCGTCTGAGAAGTAGGCCAAACGGTGGCAGACGGTAAGTATCCATGCGCAATACGTTGACCCCTCCGATCGGGGACACCCGGTCGCCGGCTGCGTGCGTCGGGGGCACGCCCGAACCTGGGGGAGACGCCTGTGCGCTCACCGAATCGCAGACACCGAAGAAACTCCCTGGTCGCGGCGGGTGCCGCGGTCCTGCTGGCCCTGGTTTCCGCGACCCCGGCGTCGGCGGACCCGACCCCGGCGTCCAAGGGCGTCGAGCAGAAAACCGCGTCGCAGATCGCCGCGCTCCAGGCGATCAAGAAGTCCGCCACCGGCGCCGAGTCCAAACTGGACAGCGGCTTGCTGGTGGAGAAGCGCCGCCGCGCCTCACCCGGTCAGATCAGCAAGGTCCCGCACGTCAACACCGGCGTGAAGGTCGAGCCCGGCAACACCGTGCTGGTCGACATCCGCGCCCACGAGGTCACCGACGACCTGGTCGCCGCCGTCCGCGCGACGGGCGCCGCGATCCGCTCCACCTCCACCGCGGGCAAGACGGTCCGCGCGCAGGTCCCGCTCTCCGCGTTGAGCGGCCTGGCCGAGCGCGCCGACGTCCGCCGCGTCGAAGCCGCCGTCGAGTGGAAGTCCTTCCACAAGCAGGACCCGAAGGACACCAAGGTCCCGTCCAAGGAGGACAAGGCGAAGGAGGTCGAGCAGCGCACGCTGTCCGCGCTGTCCGGCCAGGTCCTCGCGCCCAAGGTCGGCGAGGGTGACCGGGCGCACGCCGCCGACACCGCCCGCGAGACCCACCACGTCACCGGCACCGGCGTGAAGCTGTGCGCGATCTCCGACGGCGTGGACGGCCTGCTGGCCTCGCAGACCGCCGGCGAACTGCCCGCCGTGGACATCCTGCCCGGTGCGGGTGGCTCGGGCAGCGAGGGCACTGCGATGCTGGAGATCCTCCACGACATCGCGCCCAACGCCGAACTCGGCTTCGCCACGGCCATCTACGGCGACGCGAACTTCGCCGACAACATCCGCGGCCTGCGTTTCCAGCTGGGCTGCGACGTGATCGTCGACGACATCCTGTACTTCAACGAATCCCCGTTCCAGGACGGCGTGATCGCCCGCGCCGTGGACGAGGTCGTGGCCGCCGGCGCGGTGTACTTCTCCTCCGCGGGCAACGAGGGCAACGTCGTCGACGGCACCTCCGGCCACTGGGAGGGCCAGTTCGTCGACTCGGGCGTGGGCATCGGCAAGTTCGCCGGCACCGCGCACGACTTCAACCCCGACCCGAACGCCAAGCAGGTGTTCAACCCGCTGTCCGACCAGTCCGGCGACGTGCCGGTGACCCTGTTCTGGTCCGACCCGCTGGCCTCGTCGTTCAACGACTACGACCTGTACCTGGCCAACGCGCAGGGCAACGTGGTGGCGTTCAGCCAGAACAACCAGGACGGCGTCCAGGACCCGTACGAGCGGCTGAACACCCCGGCGGGCGGCACCGGCCTGCGGCTGGCCGTGGTGAAGTTCCGCGGCGAGGACGAGTACCTGTCGCTGTCCGCGCTAGGCGGCCGGTTCAAGGACTCCTCGGACGGCCTGAAGAAGTTCGCCACCCCGGGCGTGACCCGCGGGCACTCGGCGGCGAAGGGCGCGATCAGCGTCGCCGCCGCACCGGCGAACAACCCGCTGCCGTTCGACCTGGAGCCCGGTGACCCGGCCAACCCGCGCGGCCCGTACCCGAACGCCTACGACAGCACGCAGAAGCCCGAGCGGTTCACCTCCGACGGTCCGCGCAAGGTGTTCTTCGCGCCCGACGGCACGCCCCGCGAGGAGGTGCGCCAGAAGCCGGACCTGACCGCCGCGGACGGCGTCACCACCTCGGTGACCCGCTTCAACCCGTTCTTCGGCACGTCGGCGTCCGCGCCGAACGCGGCGGCGATCGCGGGCCTGATCCTGTCCGGCAACCCAGGCCTCACCCCGGCCGAGGTGCGCGAGGCCCTGACCGCGACCGCCCTGGACATCGCCGAGGCGGGCGTGGACAACCGGACCGGCGCGGGCGTCGTGCGCGCCGACCTGGTCCTGGCCTACACGGGCGCGTCGCCGCAGCCGCTGGCCAAGGCGCAGAAGCCGTCCGTGGTCAACGACAGCGACGGCAGCCTCTACCTCAAGCCGGGCACCACCGCGACGGTCACCCTGCCGGTGACCAACGTCGGCGACGGCACGGCCGCGTCCACCAGCCTCGTGCTGACCACGCCGACCGCCGGGGTGACCATCGCGCCGCGGTCGAAGTACTACGGCAACGTCGATCCCGGCCAGACGGTGACCAACACGTTCAAGGTGACCGTCCCGGCGACCGCCCAGCTTGGTGTGCCTGTTCGGTTGGACGCTCGCGTATCTTTCGCCGGTTCTACTTCGCCAACGTCCAGCACGTTCAACGTGCCCGTCGGCGAACCCTCGCGGGAGGCCAAGCACTTCGCCTACACCGGCCCGGCCGTGGCCATCCCGGACAACGACGCGACCGGCGCGTCCGTGCAGATCCCGGTCACCGGGGTCGGGCTCGGGGCGAAGCTGACCTTCTCGGTGGACGGCGCGACCTGCTCCTCCGCCGACGGGGCCACGACGGTGGGCATCGACCACACCTTCACCGGTGACCTGGTCGGCACGCTGACCTCGCCGTCCGGCGCGACCGCCACGGTGTTCTCGCGCAGCGGCGGCACCGGCGCGAACCTGTGCCAGGTCGTGTTCGACGACTCCGCCGAGCGGGCCTACTCGACGGTGACCGCGAGCCTGGCGCCGTTCACCGGCACCTGGCGGCCCAACAGTCCGCTGTCGGCGCTGCTGGCCGAGCCGGTCGACGGCACGTGGACGTTCAAGGTGGTGGACCAGGTGGGCACCGACCGCGGCTCCATCCGCGCGGTGTCGCTGCACATCAACGGTTACGTCTGATCGACCGCGGTAACGACTGGTTGAAGGATCGGCCCCGGTGCCACGGGGCCGATCCGCCGGCCGGAGCAACCCGCTGGTACGACGAAGGCCCCCGGAGCGCTCTCCGGGGGCCTTCGCGACTTCGGGTCCGCAACGCGTTCTTTACTTCGGCCACTCCCAGCGGATGCCGAACACGCCGGGGCCGAAGCCCAGCGCGACCGCGTGCACGCCGCCCGCCGCGTCCAGCGCGAGGTTGCGCCGCCGCGACGGGGTGTCGTCGCCGGCCGGGACGCTGAACTGCTGGCAGCGCGCGGGCAGGTACGACTGGTCGAAGCGCACCTCGATCACGTACTCGCGCACGGGGAGCCGGAACTTGCGGGCGAACGTGTTGTTGCCCGCCGGGTAGTGACCCTCGGCGAACAGCAGTTCGTACTCCATGATGATCGTCTCGCCCCTGCTCAGGGGGCGGTCGAACATCAGCTCGGCGACCATGATGTTGGCGTCGGTGTCCTCGGCGTAGCGGCCCAGGTGGCAGTTGCGCAGGTTGACCACGTCGGGCAGGACGTCGGACTCCTCGGTCTCGAACACCAGCGCCCAGCGGTCCGGGCCGTCCTGCTCGGCGCGCAGGATCTGCCGCACCCACACCGAGCGCTGACCGCCGTCGGCGGCGATCTCGATGCGGTCGTGCTGGCTGATCCGGCCCAGCTTGACGTCGGAGGACGTGTCGACCTTCTGGAGCAGGTTGGCGACTCGCTCGCGACGCGCCCACAGCGCGTCGATCGGCATCATCGTGGTCGGACGGGACCGCCTGCCGCGCGGGCGCGGCGGCCCGAGCAGCGCCGACAGGCCGGCCTGCGGCACGCCCAGCACGGTCTCCAGGTGGCGCAGCGCCTCCAGCGACTCCGGTCGCTCGGGTCGGCGGCGGCCCGACTGCCAGTAGCTCAGCGTGGCGACGCTGATGGTGACCCCGCGCAGGGCGAGCCTGTGCTGGATGCGGTCGAGACTCAGCCTGCTGGCCTTGATGGCGGCTCTCAGCGCCTCGGGGAAGGGCCCCGTGGTCAGGAGCTGCGCAAGACTGCCGTGGCCCGTCGAGTCGAGGTCGTCGACGGACAGGTTGGGTCGACCGGCAGCGTTGGTCATTGTGACTCCCCGCTGTCATTAGATCACGCCCCAGTGACCCTACCCGCCAACGCAGTGCGGTGGTGCCTACCAGGTGGAGTCAATGGTTGGTCCATACGGGTCACGAGTTCACTGGGGTGGCACTCGATCTGTCAAGTGGTGATTGCCTGTGCTCTGGAATCTGTAAACCCGCCGGTAACATTGTGCACGAGATACCGGAGGTCGTGGTATCGGCCCCCTTCGGTATCGGTTCGGCGGATGGTGGTGGCCGCGCTGTGTGACGCGGTCACCACGGCCCGTTTGGCGTAACCCGATCGGTTGGCCCTACTGTGTGCCCGGTGACCGACCTGGTGCCCGCGCCGGGCGACCCGCTGAGCGAGGTCGCCGCGGCCGTCCTCGGCGCCGGTGAGCACCAGGTGGTCGACCTCCTCGACGTCGTGCGCGAACCCGCCCCGGTCGGGGTGGACGTGGTGCGGGCGAGCGACGACCTGCTCCCGCGACTGGCCCACGAGAACGCCCTGTCCCGCGCGTTGGCGCTGGCCCGGCGCGCGTTGCGGCCCGGGGGACTGCTGGTCGCGGCGGTGCCCGAGCTGGACCGGCTGGGCAGGCTGCGGCCCACCGCGCCGCCGCCGCGGGTGTCCGGTCGCGGACCCGGGCGGCAGGTCACCGTGCAGCTGTGGGACTGGGCGGCGGACGGGGAGTCCTACGCGCTGGAGGTCGTGCGGCTGGTGCGGGGGGAGACGACCTGGGAGGTCGTCAACGCCGTCGCCACCGAGCACCGGGTGCTGACCGCCGAGCAGATCTCCGACGAGCTGGCCGGCGCCGGGTTCGGCGCGGTGCAGCGGCTCTCGCCCGCCGAGTGCGGCCACCCCCTGCCGGTGTGGGTGGCCGTGGCGCCGGCATGACCAAGGTCCGCCCGGTCTCCGGCGGCGGGCGGGCGGTGGAGGTGGAGCCCGAACGCCTGACCGGGTGGTTCTCGCGCTTCGCCGCACGGCACGGCGGGGTGGCCCGGACGTCGGTCGACGCCTCGTCGTTCGTGGTCACGGCGGTGGACGGGGCTTCGGCTGCCGTCTCGGCGGCCTTCGGGGAATTCACCCCTGGGGGTGACTTCGAAGGTCTGGTGCTGGAGCCGTTGTTGTCGTTGGCGCTGGCGAGTCGGCGGATCGGGCTGGTGCTGGTGCGGCTGGGCGGGCACAGCGTCGGGGTGGCTTTGGACGGTGTGGTGCTCGTCTCGACCACCGACAGTCGCCAGGTGCACGGGCGCAACAAGGCTGGTGGCTGGTCGCAGCAGCGGTTCGCGCGGCGGCGGGAAGGGCAGGCGCGGGTGGCGTTGCAGGCGGCGGCGGACGACGTGGCCCGCGTGCTGCTGCCCGTGGTGGGGTCGTTGGACGCCGTGGTGCTGGGCGGCGACCGGCAGGCGCTGGACGTGCTGCGCGCGGACCGCCGCCTGGCCCCGGTGTTCGCCCTGGCCTCGCCCCGCGTGCTGGACGTGCCGGAACCGAGGCGGTCGGTGCTCGACGAGGCCGCCCGCCGGGCGAGGGCCGTCGACATCGTGGTCCGCGACTGACCCTGCTGGTCAGAAGGTCTTGGCCTGGTCGGAACGCCTTGGCCTGTCAGAAGGTCTTGGCGGCCTCCCGTGCGGCGGCCATCGCGGTCTGGCGCGAGTCCTCGACGTCCCCCAGCACCGTCGGGTGGTGGCGGATCGCGGTGACGTCCGTGATCCCCGCCCAGCGCAGCCAGTCGTCGAAGAAGGTGGACTGGAAGTCCGTGCCGAAGGCCGGGGGGAGGCCGGGCGCCCACACCGCGCTGGTGTAGACGACGGCGGCCTTCTTGCCCTTGAGCAGCGGCAGGTAGCCGGTCTCGACGTCGAAGCCCCACAGCAGGCCCGGCTGGGAGACGACGTCGATGAACTGCTTGAGGACGTAGGGCACGCCGGCGTTCCACATCGGGACGCTGAACAGCAGTCGGTCGGCGGCGTCGAACCGGTGGAAGGCGGCGACCACGGCCTCCCACGCCCGCTCGGCCTCGCCGGTGGGGGTGCCGCCCCGGATGAGCGTCATCTTGGCGTCGGCCTCGGTGGGGCCGAAGGCGGGGAGCGTGCCGTCCCACAGGTCCCAGTGCTCGACCTCGTCGCCGGGGTGGGACTCGCGATAGGTGTCCACGAACGTCGTGGCGATGGCGAGGGACTCCGACTCGCCGGCCCGCGGTGAGGCCGAGATGTGCAGCAGCGTGCTCATGGTGCTCCTTGCTCCGGTTTATTCGGACCGTGGTCCGGTTGCCTGCGACGGTACCGGACCGTGGTCCGCTTCGCCAGTGCGGAAAATGATCCAAAACTCGTGACAACCCCCAGCCACCCCGACCGCATGGATAGGGATGAGGGGCCCCGACGAGGAGGTGGTCCACGAGCGAAGGAGCAGGTCATGCGCACTCGACTGGTTCTGGCGGCCGGTGCCGTCGTCGTCGGCGGTCTCGCCATCGCGGTGCCCGCACTGGCGGGGACGTCCGGCGAACCGATCTCCACCACGCCCGCACCCACGCCCCCGGCCGCGACCCCGTTGCCGACCCCCGCACCCACGCCGCCGCCCGCCGTCACCCCGGCGCCGACCCCCGAGCCCACCCCGCCCGCCGTGACCCCACCCGCGGTGACGCCGGCACCGACTCCCGCGCCGACTCCTGCGCCGCCCGCCGTGACACCGCTGCCGTCCACGGCCACGCAGCCGCCGACCACACCGGCGCCCGCGGTCACACCGCTGCCCTCGCCCGCCCCCGCGCCCCCGACCGCGACGCCCGCCCCGACCCCGAGGCGATGACGGCGTGAGTTGGGACGCGGAGTTCACCGAACACTTCGACCGGTGCGCCGACTCGATGCGCTTCACCGCGTACTTGTTGTGCGGCAACCACCACGAGGCCGAAGACGTCGTGCAGGCCGCGTTCCTCAAGCTGTACCTGGCCGGGCCGAAGCTGGTCCGGCGGGAGGGTCTGGAGCCCTACCTGCGGAGGATCGTCGTGCGCACCTTCATCGCCGAGCGACGGCGGGTGCGGTGGCGGCGGGAGCTGTTGCGCGACGAGCTGCCCGAGCAGGCCGAGGCAGCGGTGTTGAGCGAGGACAAGCTGGTGGTGTGGGACGCGCTGCGATCGGTGCCGGCGAAGCAGCGCGCGGTCCTGGTGCTCAGGTTCTGGCACGACCTGGGCGTGGAGGAGACGGCGGCGGCTCTGCGGTGCTCGGTCGGCACCGTCAAGAGCAACACCAACCGCGGGCTCAAGGCGTTGCGGCGCCGGTTGGGGCCCGCGTTCGGAGAACTGTGGCAGGAGGTGTCACGCGGTGCTTGAGGACCGTTTGAAGGAGCTGTTCGACGAGCTGAACATCAAGCCGACGCCGAGGCCGAGCTCGGTCAACGCGGTGGACATCGTGTGGCACGGCCAGCGCATCCGCCACCGCCGTCGCCGGGTGGCGGTGGTAGGCACCGCCCTGACCACCACCGCCCTGGTCGTGGCGGCAGGCTTCGCCCTGACCAGGACACCCGCCGACCCTTCCCCGGCCACGACCCCCCTCCACACCTCGGTGCCGTCCACATCGACCCCGACCCGCCCGCCCACCTCGCCGACACCGACCTCCCCGACACCGACCGCGCCGACGCAGGCCCAGATCCCGACCACACCCGCCCCACCCGCCGCCACACCACTACCCACTCCGAACATCGCGCCGGTCCCCACCGCGCCCTGACGCTGGCGCGTCCCGCCGACCCCGGCGCGCCCTGACTCCGCCGCGCCCTGACTCCGCCGCGCCCTGACCCGCCGCGCCCCCAGGCACGGTCAGGCCAGGGCACCCGTCGCCAGGAGGCCGCCGTCCACCCGGACGGTCTCCCCGGTGATCCACGCCGCCGCGTCCGACGCCAGGAACGCCACCAACCGAGCCACGTCCTCCGGCGACCCGAGCCGCTTCATCGGGTAGGCGCGCGCGGCCTCGTCCTCGCGGCCGGTGTACAGGGCCTCTGCGAAACGCGTCTTCACCACGGCGGGCGCGACGGCGTTCACCCGCACCTTCGGTCCCAGCTGCCACGCCAGCTCCTCGGTCAGCCGGATCAGCGCCGCCTTGCTCGCCCCGTACGCCCCGATCACCCCGGTCGACCGCAACCCGCCCACCGACGCCACGTTCACCACCGCGCCGCCGTGCTCCTGGAGCCACGCCTTCCACGCCAGCTGCACGAACCCGAGCGCGGCCACCACGTTGACCTCGAAGATCTTCTGCACCGCGCCCAGGTCGGCCTCCATCAGCGAGCCGAACACCGGGTTGATGCCGGTGTTGTTCACCAGCACGTCCAGGCTGCCGAAGTGTTCGACCGTCCGGGTGACGGCCTCCTCGCGGTCCTCGGCCTTGCCCGCGTTGCCCGGGATCGCGAGCACCCGCGACTCGGGCACACCCGCCTCCGCGGCCAACGACCGCGCCGCCGCCGCGATGGTGTCCGGCTTGCGGGCCGTGATGGTGACCGACGCCCCTCGGCGCAGCAGTTCCAGCGCCACGCCGTACCCGATGCCCCGGCTCGCGCCGGTGACCAGTGCCGTCCTGCCCGCGAAGTCCGCGCCCTCGATGCTCGTCATGCGCGAAATGTATGCCGGTGGACACACGCGGCTAATTCGGTGGCGGACGACCCGTAGACTGGTGGGGTGGTCGTCTTGATCGAGTAGGTCCGGTGCGCGCTCCAGCGCGCGGCGCCGTCGACCCCGCACGACCACAATCGCAACGGAGTTCCGCCTTGATCACCGCAACCGACCTCGAGTTGCGCGCAGGTTCGCGCATCCTGCTGTCCGACGCCACCCTGCGGGTCCAGCCCGGCGACCGCATCGGCCTGGTCGGCCGCAACGGCGCGGGCAAGACCACGTCGCTGCGCGTCCTGGCGGGCGAGGGCCAGCCCTACGCGGGCGACGTCCGGCGCACCGGCGACCTCGGCTACCTGCCGCAGGACCCGCGCGAAGGCGACCTGTCGGTCATCGCCAAGGACCGCGTGCTGTCCGCGCGCGGCCTGGACCAGCTGCTGCGCGACATGGAGAAGATGCAGTCGGTCATGGCCGAGCTGGTGGACGACGACGAGCTCCAGGCCGCGGTGCGCAAGTACGGGAAGTTGGAGGAGCGGTTCGCCGCGCTGGGCGGGTACGCCGCCGAGAGCGAGGCCGCGCGCATCTGCTCGAACCTGGGCCTGGCCGACCGCGTCCTGGCGCAGCCGCTGCGCACCCTGTCCGGCGGTCAGCGCCGCCGGGTCGAGCTGGCGCGCATCCTGTTCGCCGCGTCCGAGGCGGGCGTGGGCGCGAAGTCCAGCACGATCCTGCTGATCGACGAGCCGACCAACCACCTCGACGCCGACTCGATCGCGTGGCTGCGCGGGTTCCTCAAGAACCACGACGGCGGCCTGGTCGTGATCAGCCACGACGTCGAGCTGCTCGACGACGTGGTCAACAAGGTGTGGTTCCTCGACGCCACGCGCGGCGAGATCGACATCTACAACATGGGCTGGAAGAAGTACCTCGAAGCCCGCTCCGCCGACGAGAAGCGCCGCCGCCGCGAGCGCGCCAACGCCGAGAAGAAGGCCGGCGCGCTGATGGCGCAGGCCGACAAGATGCGGGCGAAGGCGACCAAGGCGGTGGCCGCGCAGAACATGGCCCGCCGCGCCGAGAAGCTGCTGTCCGGCCTGGAGGAGACCCGCCAGGCGGACAAGGTCGCGAAGATCCGCTTCCCGCAGCCCGCCGCGTGCGGCCGGACACCGCTCACCGCCGAGGGCCTGAGCAAGTCCTACGGGTCGCTGGAGGTGTTCACCGGCGTCGACCTGGCCATCGACCGCGGCTCGCGCGTGGTGATCCTGGGCCTCAACGGCGCCGGCAAGACCACCCTGTTGCGCCTGATCGGCAGCATGGAGAAGCCCGACACCGGCGAGGTCATCCCGGGCCACGGCCTCAAGCTGGGCTACTTCGCCCAGGAGCACGAGACCCTCGACCACCAGGCCTCGGTCTGGGAGAACATCCGCCACGCCGCCCCGGACGTGCCCGAACAGCAGCTGCGCTCGCTGCTGGGCACGTTCCTGTTCAGCGGCGAGCAGCTCGACCAGCCCGCGGGCACCCTGTCCGGCGGCGAGAAGACCCGGCTCGCGCTCGCGGGACTGGTGTCCAGCGCGGCGAACGTGCTGCTGCTCGACGAGCCGACGAACAACCTCGACCCGGCCAGCCGCGAGCAGGTGCTCGACGCGCTGCGCCGCTACGAGGGCGCGGTCGTGTTGGTCACGCACGACCCCGGCGCGGTGGAGGCCCTTGAGCCCGAGCGGGTGATCCTGCTGCCCGACGGGACCGAGGACCACTGGTCCCAGGAGTACCTGGAACTCGTGCAGTTGGCCTGAGCAACAGGTTTCAGTCGCATCACGGTAGATCCACTCTCCGTGTTCGCCCCTCACCCGAACGACCGCTCGCCGATCTTTTCGCATGATCGCCTGGCGTTCTTGGTCGCCGTGTTCGATCATTGCGACGACAGGGGCTTTCACGGCCCGACCTGCTGTCTACGGAAGGCGGGACAAGGTGGCTGACCTGAAGAAGGGCGCCCGGATCACCGGCGCCACGCGGGACAAGCTGGCCGCTGACCTGAAGAAGAAGTACGAAAAGGGCGCGAGCATCCGGGCGTTGGCCGAGTCCACCGGACGCTCCTACGGCTTCGTGCACCGGGTGCTGAGCGAGTCCGGTGTGCAGCTGCGCGGTCGCGGTGGCGCCACCCGCACGAAGAAGAAGTAAGCTACCCTCCGGTAACAACGGGCGTCGAGGAGAGACGGCGCCGGCCTGAACCCGGAGGTAACGCGCATGTCGGCACCGACCACCATCGACGCCGGCCTGCTGGAACGCGGAGGCGTGCGGCTCGTCGTCGACGGACCGCGCGCGACGATCACGCTCGACCGTCCCGATGTGCTCAACGCACAGACGCCCTCCACCTGGACGGCGTTGCGGACGATCGGCGCGCAGCTGGACCCGGACGTCCGCGTCGTGGTCGTCCGGGGCTCCGGTCGTGCCTTCTCCGCCGGTCTGGACCGGCGGATGTTCACCGGTGCCCAGGTGGAGGGCGAGCCGGGTCTCGTGGAGATCACCCTTCGCGGACCCGAAGGCGGCGCGGCGCTGATCGCGGAGTTCCAGGAAGGCTTCCGCTGGCTGCGCGACCCCTCCCGGGTGACGATCGCCGCCGTCCACGGGCACGCCATCGGCGCGGGCTTCCAACTCGCGCTGGCGTGCGACTTCCGCGTGGCCGCCGACGACGTCCAGTTCTGCATGGCCGAGACGTCCCTGGGCCTGGTCCCCGACCTGGGCGGCACCCTGCCGCTGGTGAGGCTGGTCGGGTACTCCAGGGCGGCCGAAATCTGCCTGACCGGTCGCCGAGTGGGCGGCGAAGAGGCCCTGCGCTTGGGCCTAGCCAACACCGTCGTCCCCGGCGACCGCCTGGACGCGGCCGTAGACGACCTGGTCACCCAACTCCTACGCCCCCTGCCAGGCGCCGTCCAAGAAACCCTGGCCCTCCTCTCCCACGCCGCAGACAACGCCACAGAACAATCCCAACTCCACGCAGAACGCACCTCCCAACTCCGCCGCCTGACGGAACTAGCCGCCCTAGCCACCGGCACCCCCACCCCCTAACTCCCCACCCCCCGCAACGATCACCCGATCGAGCGACATACAGAATCCGCGACCAACCCCCACCTCAAGCGTCCCGTAGATGAGGAGGAACGCGGGGGAAACCGGCACCCACCAGACCACCCCCTCCCCGCCCGCCACATGCCGCATGCCGGCTGCCCCGCCCACAACAAGGCGACACCGACCGGCACAGGCAAGCCGCAGCGCCGCCGCACGCCCGCTGCCCGCTCGCGCTCCCGCCAGCCAGCCGCCCGCGCCGTCCGCCCGCCCGCGCCGTCCGCCCGTCCGCCCGCGCCGCCGCCCG
>NZ_JBBEGC010000164.1:0-13815 GCF_037401995.1 Saccharothrix sp. CCNWYY140 | reverse complement strand
CCTTCGGGCAGGCCATACGGTGGGGGAACCGAGGCCCTCCACTTGTAGGTAACACCTACCGCGCGCTCCGCGCGCGAGAGACCGCGCTGCGCGCGGCGAGAGGTGCTGCGTGGGCGTTAGGCGGCGTGTGTCACTTCTGCCAGTAATTCCCGCAGCGGGCCGACCGAGCCGCTCATTGACTCTCGACACGCGGCCATGAACGCCTCCGCCTCCAACGACCCGAACCCCACCAACCACCCCGCCTCCAACGCCAACTGGCCGAAGAACGCCCGTTGCGTCCGCCCATTACCCTCACGAAACGGATGCAAGGCGTTGACCTCAGCGAAGTAGTGCGCGAACCGATCGAGAAACGGACCTCGACCCAAGTCCCGCAGGTACTGCTCCTTCTTCAACTCACCGAACAGCCACTCCCCATACGCCTCGATCTGCTGCCACGCCGCAAAAGTCGAGGTCTTAGCGATGTTCACCCTCCGAACCTCCCCCGCCCACGGATAAAGGTCCCCGAAGATATGCCGGTGGAACTTCCGCAGATGGGCCAAGTCGTACAGCCCCGGCAGCGGCGTGATCGCCAGCTCGCCCAAGCGCAACGCGCTCAGCCTGGCCTCGGCCAGGTCGCACTCCTGGCGGTCGGTGATGCCGAAGTGGTTCCGCAGGACGCCGGTGATCGGGTCTGTGTAAGGGTCTGTGTATGGGTCGTCCGAGGTCACCGGTGGCGGAGGGACTCGATCTCGCGGGCGATGGCGTCTTCGATGTCCAGTTCGCCTGACGCGACCTGTCGCATCGTGCGCTGGGTGTCCTCCGGGACGTCCAAGCCCTCCAGGCGCACGCTGGCCACGGCGTCCGCAAACGCTTGCTCCGGGTCGCGGAACAGGCGGCGGAAGTAGCGGGCCATGACCTCGTTCGACAGCGGCGTGCTGCTGGGCTCGGACTCGGGCAGGTTGCCGCGGGCCTCTCGCCACGGGCCCTCGGCGTGGGCCATGTCGCTGAGTTCGTGGCGGCTGAACTTGCCGTAGCGGTCCACGACGTCGTCCACCACCGCGCGCTCGCGGTCGGACAGACCGCGGGGGTCGCCCTCGTCCCACTCGCCGACTTCCGTCTGGTAGCGGTGGCGGTGGTAGACCTCGGGGACTACCGGTCCTCGGCGCCAGGCCTCGATGCGGGCCGTGAACATCGGTTCGTCGTACTTGGCGAGGTGCCAGGCCTGGGCGTAGTACAGGAGCTTCTGGAGCTTCATCGGTGACTCCGGGCCGGTGGCGTGCAGCACCGCCGCGGCCACGTCGTGCACGTCCGCCATACCCGCCCCCACAGCGCCTGAGCAGCGAAAACCCGTTACCTCCATGATACCGGACCGCTGCCCCAGCGTCAGTCCGTCCGCCAGCCCAACCTGCCGTCGGTGGTGATCAGCGGTTCGCAGTGGCCGAGTCGGCCGCGGTGTTCGAGTGCCGTCGCTACCTGGTCCAGCATCTCGTCAAAACTTGTCCACTCCGGCTTGAGCATCTCGCCGCGTTCGCGGTCCCACTCGACCACGCAGCCCGACAGGACGCCGGGGCGCAGGTCCAGGGCCAGGGCGTCGCCGCACCCGTCGAACGCGAACGGCAGCCACTTCGGGTGGAAGCCGACGGTGGGGGTGCCGGCCTCGGAGTCGAGGTCCGCGGGCCAGAACCGTTCCTTGAGCCGCCACGAGCGCAGCGCGTTGGTCGGTCCCAGTGGCGTGTAAAAGGGCGGCAGGACCTCGGCGAAGGCCAGGTCCGCTGTGCCACCGCACACCGCCCACCACGCGCGCAGGTCTTCGGGCGTCGTGAGGCCGCTCCCGACCTCCAGTGCCTCGACCGCGGCGGCGTCCTCAGGGGCGATGAACGCGGCACCGGTCGAGGGGGCGTGGTCGGCGAGCCAAGCCATGATCCGCTGCCAATGGCGCAGTGCTGCCACACACCCATGATCAGGTGACGAGCGTTCGCGGGGTACCGCCCATCAGGGGAGGATCTGGCAAAGGGCGGACGGGATCGTTGCGCATGGGGCAGGATCGCGGGCGTCAGGAGCACCAGAGGGGGGCTTGGGTGAACTCGGGTTTCGCCGTCGACACCGCGGCGCTGACGGCCTACAGCGGCACCGCGTCGGGCCTGGCGGGCGAAGTCGGCGCGATCGGCACGTCCACGCTGGCGGGCACCACGTCGCTCGCGGCGGGCAGCTTCGGCAGGATCGGCGACGAGGTCGGTCTGGGCGCGGCGTTCCAGCAGGCCGCGCAGACCCAAGTGGACGGTGTGGCCGCCGCGTCGAGCGGGCTGTCGGCGTTCGCCACCGCCGTGTCCAAGGCCGCCACGGCCTACGAGGAGCAGGAGGCGCAGCACGGCGCCGACTTCAACCGCGCGTACAAGGTCTAGCCGATGTTCGACGTAGCCGGTTTCCTGGCTTCCCTGATCCAGCCCATGAAGGACGACCTGGCCAAGCTCGAGGGCGACACCGGCGGCGCGACGCGTGCCGCGGACTCGTTCGGGCGGGCCGCCTCGGCGCTGACCGAGGTCGACGGACGGCACACCGGGGCCGCCAACGCCGTGCTCGGCACCTGGTACGGCGACAAGGCGACCGCGTTCCAGGAACGCGTCTCGTCGTTCTCCGGTGGCGTGCAGTTGTTGTCCCGCAACGCGACCGCGACCCAGAACGCCGCCACCACGGCGGTCAACGCGGTCAACTCGGGCAAGACCGCGATCCAGGGCCTGATCGACGACTTCACCGGCTACGCGCAGCCCCGGCTGGCCGCCGCCGTCGCCGCGTCGCTGTTCGGCGGGATCGGCGCGGTGCTCGCGGTCGCGGCGGACGTGGTGGCGAAGGGCCGCGAGTACGAGGGCCGGTCGAAGCAGGAGCTGGACAAGGTCCGCACCGAGCTGACCACCGTCGCCAACCAGCTGAAGGCGTTGCCCAAGCCCGACTTCAAGGGGCTCGGCGACCCGCTGGGCGTCGATTCCGGCGGTGACACCAAGGTGTCGTCGGTCGACGACGGCGGGCGCGACCCGTCCTCTCCCGGCAGCGTGGGCGGCGGCTCCAACGGCGGCGGTGGCGGCAGTTCCGGCGGAGGCGGCGGTGGAGGAGGCGGTGGCGGCGGGGCACAAGGTCCGCGCCTGCCGGTCGCGATCCCGCCGCAGCCCGGCACCGGCGTGGGCGTGAACCTGCCCGACGGCAGCAGCGCCGAAGCGCCGAACGAGACCGCCGCGAGGGCCGTGCGCGCCGCCCTCTCCGCGCAGGGCACCCCGTACGTGTGGGGTGGCGCGAACCCGCCGCAGGGCACCGACTGCTCGGGCCTGACGCAGTGGGCCTACAACCAGGCCGGGTTCGACATCCCGCGCCCGGCGTCGTCCCAGGCGATGGGCGCGTCCGTGCCGCCGGACCAGCTGCTGCCCGGCGACCTCGTGGTGTGGGACGGGCACGTGGCGATGGTGATCGGCAACGGGCAGATGGTGGAGGCGGGCGACCCGGTGCAGGTGAACCCGATCCGCACCAGCAACAGCGGCATGGGTTTCATGGGCTTCTACCGACCGACGGGCTGAGGACGTGGACGACGAGACGCAGCGCGCGGCCCGGCGGGTCGCGGACGTGGAAGCACAGGTGTCGCAGCACATCGCGCGCACCGGTCCGGTGCTCGGCCGGGCGTCCTCTTCGGACGGCGCCGTGACCGTCGTGACCGCGCCCGGCGCACCGCCGCAGCAGATCCGCATCGCCCCCGGCGCGCTGAACATGGGCGCGGACGCGTTGGGCGCCGAGATCGTGCGCGTCACCGAACGGGCGGCGGCCGACGCGGCGGCGCGGATGCACCAGTCCCTGGCGCGGCTGGTGGACCCGGCGACCGCGAAGGCGTTGACCGACATCGGCTTCCCGGCCGGTGGCGTCGAGGACGACTTCGGCGACTCGTACTCGAGGAGGCCGCGGTGAGCGTCCCAGGGGTATCGGCGCAGGAAGAGCGGATCGCGGCGGCCGACCGGCTGACCGACGTCCTGGCCCGGGTGGTCGGGACGGCGACGCACCCGTCCGGCCTGGTGACCGTGACCGCGTCGGCGGTGGGGTCGCTCAAGAACGTCCGCATCCAGCCGGCCGCCCTGAACCAGGGACCCGACGCGGTCGGGCAGCTGGTCGTGGAGACCGCTCGGCTCGCGGTCGACGCGGCCGTCCAGACCAGCTACAACGAGCTGGCCAAATCGCTGGGCGACAGCATGGCGATGGCGATCGAGGACTTCGCGGGACCGTCCCCCTTCGCGCGGAAAGCCGAAGTCGAGCA
This sequence comes from Saccharothrix sp. CCNWYY140, assembly GCF_037401995.1. NCBI lineage: Bacteria > Bacillati > Actinomycetota > Actinomycetes > Pseudonocardiales > Pseudonocardiaceae > Saccharothrix > Saccharothrix sp. CCNWYY140. The sequence continues at coordinate 9,548 of NZ_JBBEGC010000164.1, read as the reverse complement.
GGCGGCCCCCGAACCGGCCGCCGCCCGCACCCCGCCGCCCGCCGCGTTCGCCCCGCCGCCGCCCACCGGCTTCGCGCCGCCACAGCGCCCGCAGAACCCGCCTGCGCAGCCCCAGCGCCCGACACCGCCGTGGGCCGGGCAGCAGACCGGTGCACCCCGGTCCCGGCCCGCGCCGCCGCCCGAGGACGACGACGATGACGACTTCTTCGCCGACCCTTTCCGTGGTCAACGGCGGTAGGTGGATCTCGACCCCGTAGGCTTTGGGCCGCATCCACAGGGGTATGTCGTGACCGGGAGGTCGGATGGCTCAGGACATCGTCCCGATCGAGCTGGGACTCACCCAGGGTGACGTGGTCACCCTGTGGGCTCCCCGCTGGCGGGAAGAGGGCGAGGAGTGGGAGGCCTTCCTCGGGCACGAGGACGACCTCTACGGCTTCCCCGACGCCGCGCACCTCGCGGCCTTCGTGCGCACGGCGCAGGAGCACGACCTGACCGACCACCCGGCGTGGCACGTCGTGCCGGGCCTGTCCGTCGGCGAGCTGTCGCCCGACGACAACCACCAGTTCGACCTGGTGGGCGTGCCGGAGCTGGTCGCCGAGGAGCCCGACACCTGGGTCATCGGCGAGCTGGCCGACGTGGTGTCGATCGTGCGGTCGCTGGCCGACGTGTGCGACCTGGAGAAGGTCCACGAGGTGCTGGACTCGGCGGAGGGCTTCGCGCTGCTGCCGCAGGGCACGCTGCCGTTCACCGGCCGCGAGGGCGAGGCCCTGTGGACGGAGCTGGCCCAGGTCGTCGCGGAGAAGTGGGACGAGGTCCTCGACGCGATCGACGAGGTCGTCAACGCCCCCGAGGTCGACGAGAAGGCGCTGGCGGTCGCGCAGGAGGAGCTGGCGGCCTTCGAGGCGGAGAACGCGGTCGCGGTCGACGGTGACGAGGACGCCGAGGAGGACGAGGACGGCGACGAGCCGGTCGGCTTCTGGGGCGAGGTCGGCATCGACCCGATCAAGATCATCACCGGCGCGGGCGAGTACTACACGCTGCGCTGCTACCTCGACGACCAGCCGCTGTTCCTGGGCCGCAGGGGCAAGATCGACGTGTTCGGGTCGCCGCGCGCGCTGTCCCGGTTCATCGTCGAGGCCGACGACCGCGACCTCGCCGAGGTCTCCACGTGGGGCGAGCTGGTGGTCAAGGCCACCGGCGGCGACCTGGACGTCGAGGTCGACCCGGACAACGTGTACGTGTTCACCGGCCTGGACGAGGACATCGCCGAGGGCCCGGACGCCGTGGACCCGACCCAGCTCGACCTCGCGGTGGAGCTGCTGGAGGACGCGGGCGACTGGGCGCACGACGACACCGTGAAGGTGGCGCTCAACCAGTCCGAGTCGCTGGGCTGGCTGGTGTCCTACGTGCTCAAGCCGGATCCGACGCGGCTCGCGCCGAGCGCGCCGTTCGACAAGGAGGTCGCGGCCTGGCGCACGCTGGTCGCCGCCTTCGAGGACCGGCTGAACGTCCACTAGAGGACCGGCTGAACGTCCACTGGGAGCAGTGCGAAAGGGCCTCCCGCCGTCCCCCGCGACGGCGGGAGGCCCTTCGTCACTCGGTGACCGCGGGCACGGGCTGCCGCCACTCGGCGACGGCCCGGTCCAGCACCTGGTCCAGCGCGGTGAACAGGCGCGAGTCGTCGCGCTCCTCGCCCCACAGCACGTAGCTGCTCACGCTCACCGGCGGCGTCCAGCCCAGCTCGACCAGCTCGCCGCTGCGCAGCAGGTCCGCCACCGCGAGGTGCGGGAGGAGCGCCACGCCCAGCCCCGACCGGGCGGCGATCTTCACCGCCTCCAGGGTGCCGAACTGCAACGGGGCCACGGTCCGCGGGCCGGGCAGGACGGCCCGCAGCGCCGTGTCGTACACGCACGTCGGCTGCACGATCAGCGTCCGCGCGCTGCACAGGTCCTCCGCCACCACGACGTCCCGGCCCGCCAGCGGGTGGTCCGGTGTCGCCACCAGCGCCAGCTCCTCCGACGCCAGCCGCCGCGCCGGCCGCCCGGTCGGACCGGGATCGACGAAGTGGCTCAGCGCCAGGTCGATGTCGCCGCGCTCCAGCGCCTCGGTCATCCGCGCCGGTCCCTCGTGGTAGGTGCGCAGGGCCAGCCGCACCTCCGGGTAGGCGGCGTGGAGGTGGCGGATCACGCCCGGCAGGCGGTAGGTGGTGATGGACTCGCTCGCGCCGATGGTGAGGCGGCCGGCAGGCGGTGCTTCCGGCGCGAGCGCCGTCAGGGCCTCCTCGGACAGGCGCAGCAGGCGGTTGGCGTAGGGCAGGAACCGCTCGCCCTCGGCGGTCAGCCGCACGCCCTCCCGCCTGCGCTCGAACAGGCGGGTCCGGACCGCCGCCTCGAGGTTCTTGATCTGCGCGGTGACCGCGGACTGCGAGTAGCCGAGGACGGCCGCCGCGCGGGTGATGCTGCCCGTTTGGGAAACGGTTCGGAAGGCATTTAACTGCCTGATGTCCATTGGTGCTCCCCCAGCGAATAGCTCCGTTTCGACTCGAATAGATCGCGCGCCTCGACCGCCGGTGATCCTATAGCTTTCAGCGGAACGTCGATGCCCCGTCCGGGTGGTCGTCGCGGCGTCGCGTGGGAATTCCGAAACGGTATTCGAATAGGCGATCGCCCCCATCCCGTCGGGCGGCACGGTTACCCGAACGGCGGTACCACGGCGCGCAGCCCGCACTCGGCGACGGCGGCGGCCAGCGCGGGGTCGTCACAGGCGAACGCGGTGATCCCGGCGCCCAGGACGAGCGCGGTCGCCAGGTGCACGGCCTGGTCGGCGTCCAGCGCCTCGGGCCGGGACTCGGCCAGCTCGCGGACCAGGTCGGACACCGCCACCTCCAGCACGTCCACCGCGTCCAGCACGGCGTGCGCCCGCCGCCGCACGTCCTCCGGCAGCACCGCCGCGGCCAGTTCCGCCCGGGTCAGCTCGCTGACCACCACGACCACGCGGGCGCCGCCGCGCAGCGCGCGCAGCGGGTCGCCGCCGCGCGCCAACCGGGCCAGGGTCGACGTGTGCAGGTAGATCATCGGCGGTCCTTCTAGTCGATCACGGTCTGGCCGCGCGGTCGCGGTGCGCCGCGACGCGGGCGCGGTTGCCGCAGGTCGCCGACGAGCACCACCGCCGCCGGCCGGCCCGGGAGGTGTCGACGAAGAACGTGCCGCACACCTCGGCCTCGCACTGGTGCAACCGGCCCCGGCGCGGCCCGCCGACCAGGTCGACCAGGTCGCGGGCCACCAGGCCGAGCGCCTGCGCCGGGGTCGGGTGGGCGTGCGCGCGCCGCACGCCGGCCGGCCCGACCTCCAGCGATACGACCGGCGGCGCGTGGGCGGCGCACCGGTTGACCAGCTCGACGTCGTCCTCGGCGGGCGTCCGCCCCTCGGTGACGTCGGCCAGCAGCCGGTACGCCGCCTCGCGCAGCGCGCGGAACTGGCGCACGTCGGCCGGGTCGGGCTCGGCCGCGGGCGGCAGGTCGTGGCGCACCAGCCACGCGGTCAGCGACAGCGGGTCGCCCAGCTCGTCGCGCGGTCGGCCGAGCCGGCTGCGCACGGTGGCCACCAGCGCCAGGCTCGGGTGTTCTGCTGTCTCGTTCAGGTGTCGCCTCCACGGCCGTGGCGCGCGGCCGGGTCGCCGCGCGCCGTGGGGGTGTGCGGGGTCAGACCGGCTGCTCCCGGGGCATCAGCAGCGCCGAGGCTACCGCCGGCACCGCACCGACCAGCACCATCACCACCGGCCACGAGGATGCCTCGAGAACCAGCGGGATGAGCAGCGGCGTGACGAACGCGCCGCCGAAGACCATCGTGTTCTCCAGGCCCAGCGCGGTGCCGGACCGCTCCGCACCCGCCATCGTGGCGATCTCGGCGTAGTGCACGCCGTGCCAGCCGCAGGCCAGGAACCCTGCGGCCACGAACAACCCGACCACCAGCCACGCCGGCATCACGTCGTACAGCGCGACCCCGACGAACGCGGCGGCGATCAGCCAGCTGTAGACGCGGACGAGGCTGCGCCGGTACCGGCCGCCCTTCTTGTCCGTCCACCGCCCGCTGAGCACGCGGGACGCGCCGCCCAGCACCTGGACGACGACCAGGGCGATCACGACCGCGCCGATCTCCATGTCCAGCACGGAGGTCAGGAAGACGGTGCCGAAGGTCAGGACGGTGAACTGGGGCAGGTCGAGCAGGAACGCGGTGATCGCCACGCGCCAGATGTCCCACCGCACCAGCGGGTTGGGCAGGGTGGTCGCGGCCATCCCGCCGGCGGCCTTGGTGCGCGCGATGGGCGGCTCGTCCAGCCAGAGGACGACGGCGATCGTCGCGGCCAGCATGAAGGCGGTCAGGAACAGGAACACCCAGCGGAACCCGGCGCCCAGCGCCAGCGGCGGCATGATCGCCGCGCCGAGCGCGCCGCCGAGCGGCACGGCGGCGACCCGCAGGCTGATCGCGAACCCGCGCTTGTCCGGCGGGAACCAGCCCATCACCGCCCGCCCGGACGCGCCGTTGACGCACCCGCCGAGCGCGCCGGACAGGAACAGGACGACGGCCAGCGCCCAAGCCGCGGGCGCGATGTCGTTGCTGGGCACGAGGAACGCGGTGACGTAGGCGAGCGTGAGCGTCGTGCCGGTCAGGCCGATGATCAGCACGTTCCGCTCGCCGATCCGGTCGGACAGGATGCCCCAGAACACGTCGGTGACGAAGATGCCCGCGGTCACGGCGGCGAGGACGAGGCCGAGTTCGGACAGCGAGTAGCCGTAGGCGGCGGCGAGGATCGAGCCCGAGGTGGGGATGCCCTGGAAGGCGGCGCTGAACGCGGCCTGGGCGAAGATCCCGATGCCGAGGATGCCCCAGCGGTAGCGGGGCGAGTGGCGCTTGCCGGTGCGCCCGACGAGGACGTCACCGGCGGGCGGGGGTGCGGTGGGGTTCGGTCGGTCCTGCGTCTGCTGGGACATCGGGTACCGGCTCCTGGTTCCTGTAATGGCTTCAACCCATTACATGCTGGCGTACGGGCGGTCGGGTCGACAAGGGGGTGGGTGGCGGGGCCGCGGCCCCGCCACCCGATCGGGTCAGCCGGCGGTGGCGTTCGCCGCGGCTTCCAGCTCGGCGGTGGTGATGGGCCGGGTGCCCTTCTCCCGCACCACCAGGGCGTAGCAGCCGGTCGGGGACGACACCTGGTGCACGCTCTCCGGCTTCTCGATGAACAGCGTGCCCGCCGGGTAGCGGTCGCCGTTGTCGTTGTGCAGCTCGCCCTCCAGGATCAACAGCAGCTCGTAGCCCAGGTGCTCGTGCAGGTCGCCGTGCGAGCCCGGCTTGAAGTGCGCGATGTAGGCCTCCGCGCCGGTCGGACCCGTCTCCGCCTGGGTGTAGAGCCACTCGACGTCGACCTGGTTGCGACCCGGCTGCACGTACTCGCTCCACTTGATCTGGCCGTTGTGCAGGCCACCGGTGAACAGGGACGAGTAGACCTTGATGTCACGCATCGGAAATTCCTCCTGAATCGGAATCAGTGGTGCGAAGAAAGTTTCGGTCAGCCGATCCCGGGCGCGGCGGGAAGAGCGGCGTCCAGCAGTTCGTCGGCCAGGTATTCGGTGCTGCCGGGGAACTCCACGCCGGCCGCCCGCTCGACGTCCCGGGCCCGCAGTTCGTTGCGGCGGATCTTGCCGGACGTCGTTTTCGGCAGCGCGAAGAACTCCAGGCGGCGGATCCACTGGTGGGGCGCCAGGTTCGCGCGGGTGTGCTCCAGGACGCGGCGCGCGGTGTCTGCGTCCGGGGAAACCCCGGCGGCCAGGGCGACGTAGGCCTTGGGCACCACCAACCCCACCGGGTCGGGCGCGGGCACCACCGCCGCCTCGGCCACGGACTCGTGCTCCAGCAGCACGCTCTCCAGCTCGAACGGCGAGATCCGGTGGTCGTAGGACTTGAACACGTCGTCCGTGCGGCCCACGTAGTGCAGGTAGCCGTCCTCGTCGCGGCGGGCGATGTCGCCGGTGTGGTAGTACCCGCCGGCGAACGTCTTCGCGTTCTTCTCCTCGTCGTCGACGTACCCGGGCATCACGCCGATCGGGCGGCGCGACAGGTCCACGCACACCTCGCCCTCGTCGCCGACCGCGCCGGTGGTCGGGTCCACCAGGACGATGTCGTAGCCGGGCAGCGGCTTGCCCATCGATCCCGGCCGCACCGGCAGCGCCGGGCTGTTGCCGATCTGGGCGGTGGTCTCGGTCTGGCCGTAGCCGTCCCGCACGGTCAGCCCCCACGCGGCGCGGACCTGGTCGATCACCTCGGGGTTGAGCGGCTCGCCGACGCTGCCCGCCTCCCGCAGCTTGACCGGCCACCGGCGCAGGTCGTCCTGGATGAGCATCCGCCACACCGTCGGCGGGGCGCAGAACGTCGTGACGCCGTGCGCCACCATGCGGTCCAGCAGGTCGCGGCCGTTGGGGGTGGTCACGCTCAGCACGGTGGCCTCGGCGTTGAGGGGCACGAAGAACGAGCTCCACGCGTGCTTGGCCCACCCCGGCGCGGAGACGTTCAGGTGCACGTCGCCGGGCCGCACGCCGTTCCAGTACATGCCCGACAGGTGGCCGACCGGGTAGCTGACGTGCGTGTGGCGCACCAGCTTCGGGCGGGAGGTCGTGCCGGAGGTGAAGTAGAGGAACAGGGTCTCGTCGGCCTTCGTCGGCGCGTCCGCGGTGAAGCCGGCCGGGGCCGAGCGCAGGTCGTCCAGGTCGAGCCACCCCGGCACCGAGCCCGCGCAGATCCGCGTGACGTGCTCCGGCAGCCAGGAGAAGGTCTCGGCCAGCTCGGGCGTGGTGAGGACGTGCCGCACGTTCGCCCGCTCGACCCGGTCGACCAGGTCGGCCGCGGCGACCGTGGTGAACGTCGGCACCACCACCGCGCCCAGCTTCATCGCGGCCAGCAACGCCTCCCAGACCGCGAGCTGGTTGTCCAGCATGAGCAGCAGCACGTCCCCGCGCCGCACACCCGCCGACCGCAGCCCGTTGGCCAGCCGGTCGGACCGCTGCGACAGCTCGGCGTAGGACACCCGCTCCTCGACCCGGCCGCCCACGACGTGCAGGGCGGTGCGGTCGTTGCCGCGGGCGACGGCGTCGAACCAGTCCAGGGCCCAGTTGAACTCGGTGAACTCCGGCCAGCGGAACTCGGCGTGCGCCCGGTCCGGGTCGTCGCGCAGCTCCAGCAGCAGGTCCCGCGCGGCGCGGAACTTCTCGGTGTTGGCGTTCATCGCATCCCCTCTCAGATCGCGACGGCCGCGCGGGGCCGGGCGGACAGGACGACGGGCGCGGCGGCCGGGCGGCGCAGGACGTCCGCGGCGATGGCGTCGGCGTCGTTGTGGAACCCGGTCATCGGACCCGGACGGCCGTTGCCGATCTGGGTGAACCAGCGGGTGTTCTCGGTCGGCACGCCCAGCGCGTACAGGTCGGGGTCGGGGTTGCCGAGGGCGTCGACGACGTGGAACGGCTTGCGGGTGACGGCGATGCTGCCCGCCGGGAACCGCTGCCCGGTCGCGGTGTCGGTGTTGACCAGCTCGGTGATCAGGCCGTCGGCGAGGGCCTGACTGATCAGCGGGTCCGCAGTCATGGACAGCTGCGGGCGGGGGATCCGGGCGTCCACCAACGTGGTCACCTCGCGCCGGGAACCCTTGACGTACGGCGAGTGCAGCACGAACGCCCCCGCCGCGTGATCGGCGGACACCTCCGTCGCCGGCCCGACGACGGTCAGCAGCCCGGCCCGGATCAGCGCGCACGCCTGGGCGACGCGGGCGGCGGGCGGACCGGCCGACACCATCGTGTTGATCGGGTTGAACCAGGACAGGAACTCCCGGTGCGACTCCGGGCGCAGGCCCGCGAAGTCCACCGCCTGGCGCACCACGGCCCGGGTGTCGCGGAGGATGTCCAGCGAGGCCTTCAGCGGGTTGTCGACGTTGCCCTGGCGGGCTTCGGCGATGTCCTGGTCGAGCAGGTCCAGCAGGCTGCCGTGGAACGCGCGCGGCGAGTCGAACTCCCGGTCCCCGAACGGCCGGGCGAGCCGCTCCAGGTCCGGCGGCGGCACGTCGGCCAGGCCCCACGCCTCCAGCAGCCCCCGGCGGTCGGTCGAGGTGGCGTGGATCGCGGCGAACCGCTCGGCGGCCTCGTCGGAGATCCGCCGCCGGACGTGCGCGGTGTAGTAGACGTGCTCGACCTCCAGCTTCAACAGGGGCAGGACGTCCCGCGCGAAGTCCAGCTGGGCGGACCCGGTCGTGCGCTGCGCACGCCGCCGCGCCTCCAGGATCGCCTCGTCGGTGACGAACGTCGGCCGGTACCGGTAGGTCGGCGACTTCTGGTTGCGCCCCCGGGCCAGCATCACCAGTCCACTGCGCGACCCGGCCACCAGGTGCGGCTCCGAACCACTGGCGACGTACTCGGTCCGCCCGTCCCGCTCGACGAACCGGCCACCCCGCCCCACGGTGAGCTCGGCCATGACGTCGAAGAAGGTCAACCCCAACCCGACAACACCCACCTGCTCACCAGGCGCGATCGCGGACAGCGGCAAGTCGGCCGCCGAGTCCCCCCGCACGTAGGCCAGTCCGGGCCGCTGCCGGGCGAAGGTCAACAGCGCCTTCTCGGCATCGTCCGGCGTAACCCGCGGGTGCCCGGTGGTCAACACCACCTTGTCCGCCACGACCACCGTGCCCCCGTCCCCGGTCACCACGGTCCGCCCGTCGACCCGGTGCAACCGCACCGCGGCCTCCTGCACGTGCCGAACCTCGACCCCCAAGGGCGCGTTGGCCACCATCGCCTCGAACGCGTGCCGCAAGTACTCGCCGTACACCGCCCGAGGCCCGTAGTCGTTGACCCCAACCCCCGACCACCGGGGGTGCTCCCGCAACCATTCGGCGAAGGAAGGACCACTCCCGGCCCGAGTAGGCCCACCATCCGGCCCGTCGGAGAACACGCTGACCTCCCCGGCAGGCGTGTTCATCAGGAACCACGACGGCTGGGTAGTACGCCAAATCCGCCCCGCCCCGGCCTCCCCGGGCTCGAACAGGTGAATGCGCACCACCCCACCCGACGACACCCCGGAACCCAACCGAACCAACAACCGTTCAAGGACCGAAAGACCTCTCGGCCCCGCACCCACGATCGCCACGTGCAACTCGGGGCGCAGCACGACGTCCGTCACGACGTTCCTTTCTCGGATCCAGTCGAAGACATTTCCGTCGCCATTCCGGCGGCGAGGGGGAATTCGTTCTGAATCGAACCTATGGCGACACCCAGCCCCAAACAACCCCACCGACGGCCGCTATCCTCGATACGACCATCGAAGACCCCGATACCTCACACACCGCCACACACCCACAGGCCCCGCACCCTCAGGCCACGCACGCTCCCCGCCGCCCCGATGCGCCCCCCACGCCCACAGCCCGGCTCTTCACGCGCGCAGCGCGGCCTTCGCGCGCGGAGCGCGCGGTAGGTGTTACCTACAAGTGGAGGGCCTCGGTTCCCCCACCGTATGGCC
>NZ_JBBEGC010000163.1:0-14075 GCF_037401995.1 Saccharothrix sp. CCNWYY140 | reverse complement strand
ATGACACAAGCAAGAAGCCCAAGTTGCGCTGTGTCCTCCCCGGCGGACTGCCCACTCGCCGGCTCCGCCGAAGAACCGGCGCTGCGCGCCGAAGAGCACGCGCTGCGCGCGGAGGTGGGTGCGTGCGTGATGCTGCGGAGGTTTAGTTGCGGAGTGCGGCGATCTTCTGTGCCACGCCGGCCGCGATCGCCCGTAGTTCCTCGGTGTCCGCCCCCGGATCGGGCCGCACCTGCAACACCAACCCAGCCGCCCCCGGCACCTTGCGCTGCACGAACCATGCCCGCAGGTCGTCACGCCGCTCGCTGACCTTGATCGACCCGGTCACCCGCGCGTGCACGACCTCGGGCACCTTCCCCGGCGACTCCAGCACGAACCGGGCCGGTGCCAGATCCCGCAGCACCACCGCATCCCCTGCGAGCCCGTCCTCCACGGCCTCGACCACGCTCAGCGCCCCACCCCGCCAGATCGCCTTGCTCACCAAGTGCCACCCGACCCGCCGCGGACCGGGCAGCCACAAGCCCAATGACGTCGCCACCAAGAACCCATCCCCAGTCGCGGCAGACGCCAGGACGTGTTCGTCGCGCTCCAAAGTTCCGGTGAAACCATCAGGAGCACCCGACCCGAACAACCGCTTCAGCACGCCCTTCACAGCCCGCTCACCGCCTGTTCGCCGAGTTCCTTGTGGTAGGCCTCCAACGCGATCAAGTCGCCGAACAGCGCCCGGTACTCGTCGGCCTCCTCGACCGGCGACACCCTCCGCAGCCGGGACTTGATCTCCACGATCTGTGCGGCCACCAGCAGCTGCTGCAACCTCGTCAAGACACTCTGCACGTACCGGTACTCGTCCTCGGCGCGTACCTGCAACGGCTCGACGGCCAGCTCCGTCAGCACCGACCGCACTACCTGCTGGTGGCAGTTGCGGTTCACCGCGTCCACGAACGCAGGACCCGACAGGCCTCCGGACGCACCGCCCGCTTCCCGGATCGCCTGGTGCAGTGCCAGGTACACCGGGTGCGTGAAGGCCTCATCCGGCAGTGAGTCGTAGTACGGGCCGGCCATTTCCGGCAGTTGCAACGCCGCCTTGACGGCCTCGCGCTGGTGCCACAAGCGGGGGTCGCGCGGGTCTGGGCGGGTCGGGCCGTCTACCTCGACCGCGAGCGCGCCCTGGTTCGGGTCCACCGGACGGGGTCGAGCCTTCGCAGGGGTGCGGCCGTTGGCCACCTCGCGGACCCGCTTGACCACGGTGGCCTCGTCGTCCCAGCCGACCCACCAAGCGAGCTTGGTCGCGTAGCCGTCGCGCTTGGCTCGGTCCTTGATCTGGGCGACGAAGGGCACCATCTTCTTCAGCGCCTCTACGCGGCCGTCCACCGAGTCCAGGTCGTAGCTCTGCAACTGGGTCTTGATCGCGAACTCGAACAAGGGCGTGCGACGGGCCACCAAGTCGCGCACGGCTACATCGCCCTTGGTCTGGCGAAGTTCGCACGGGTCCATGCCGTCCGGGGCGATGGCGATGTAGGTCTGCGCGGAGAATTGCTGTTCGCCCTCGAACGCCTTCAGTGCCGCCTTCTGGCCTGCCGCGTCGCCGTCGAAGGTGAAGATCACCTCGCCGTTGAGGTCGTCGTCGATGAGCAGGCGGCGCAGCACGGTCATGTGGTCCGCGCCGAAGGCCGTGCCGCACGACGCGACCGCGGTCGGGACGCCGGCCAGGTGCATGGCCATGACGTCGGTGTAGCCCTCGACCACGACGGCCTGGCGACGCTTGGCGATCTCCCGCTTGGCCAGGTCCAGGCCGAACAGGACCTGGGACTTCTTGTAGATCGGGCTCTCGCTGGTGTTGAGGTACTTGGCCTGGATCGGGTCGTCGTCGAAGATCCGCCTCGCGCCGAAGCCGACGACCTCTCCGCCCAGGTCCCTGATCGGCCACAGCAGGCGGCGGTGGAACCGGTCGATCGGGCCCTGCCTGCCCTCCTTGGTCAGCTGCGCCTTGATCAGCTCGGTCAGCTCGAACCCGCGACCTAGCAGGTGCTTGGTGAGCTTGTCCCAGCCGCCGGGTGCGAAGCCGCAGCCGAACACGCGGGCGGCGGCCTCGTCGAAACCGCGTTGCGCCAGGAACTCCCGCGCCTGCACGGCGTCCGGGGTCGCGAGCTGTTCGGCGTAGAACTCGGCGGCGGCCCGGTGCGCCTCCAGCAGCCTGGACCGGGTGCCCCGGTCGCGCTGGACGGTCGCGCCGCCGCCCTCGTAGGTCAGCTGGATGCCCGCTCGGTCGGCGAGTCGCTCCACCGCCTCCACGAAGCCGAGGTGCTCGATCTTCATCACGAAGGCGATGACGTCGCCGCCCTCGCCGCAGCCGAAGCAGTGGAACGTGCCGTGCGAGGGGCGGACGTTGAAGCTCGGCGACTTCTCGTCGTGGAACGGGCACAGCCCCTTCAACGCACCGCCGCCGGCGCGGCGCAGCGAGACGTGGTCGCCCACCACGTCGTCGATCCGGCTGCGCTCCCGCACCAGCGCGATGTCGCTGTCCCGGATTCGTCCTGCCACGTCGACCGAGTCTAGTGCCGGCAGACTGGACGCCGTGACCGCCGCCGAAGAGACCCTGGCCGACGACTTCACCGACCACCGGTCGCACCTGGTGGGCGTCGCCTACCGGCTCACCGGCAGCGTCGCCGACGCCGAGGACGCGGTCCAGGAGGCCTGGCTGCGGCTGTCCGGACTGTCGGCGGAGGGGCGGGCCGGGATCGTCGACCTGAGGGCGTGGCTGACCACCGTCGTGGGTCGGATCTGCCTGGACCGGCTGCGGTCGGCCGCCGTGCGGCGCGAGCGGTACGTGGGGCAGTGGCTGCCCGAGCCGCTGGTCACGTCGTCCGAGGACGACCCGCTGGACGCGGTGGTTCGCGACGACGGTGTGCGCATGGCCGCTCTGGTGCTGCTGGACAACCTCACGCCCGAGCAGCGCGTGGCTTTCGTCCTGCACGACGCCTTCGGCGTGCCCTTCGACTCCATCGCCACCACCCTGGGTTGCACGGTGGCCACGGCCCGCCAGCACGCCTCGCGGGGCCGCCGGGCCGCCGCCGTCTCCGCTCCCCCACCCCGCGTCGCCCTGGACGAGCAACGCGAGGTGCTGGAGAAGTTCCTGGCCGCCCTGCACAGCGGCGACCTGGAAGCGGTCGTGGGCCTGCTGCACCCCGACGCGATCATGGTCGGCGACAGCGGCGGCAAGGCCCGCACGGCGATCAACGTGGTCAGCGGCGTGGACAAGGTCGCCCGCTTCCTCATGGGCCTGCTGCGCAAGTACGGCGGCGTCCCGACCGGCGAGTTGGTGCTGGTCAACGGCGACCTCGGCCTGAAGATCCCGGCCCAGGGCGAGGTCGCCGCCCGGGTCGGCACCCTCGTGGTGCGCGACGGCAAGGTCGCCGCCTTCTACGACTTCGCCAACCCCGACAAGCTCAAGCACGTCGCCTTCTGACCCCTACGGCATGGGCACCCGGCACGCGTCGCCCGACGTGAAGCCCTGGTCGACGATGCCCAGGGCGGAGTTCATGCGGGCCCGCATGTTCTCCAGGGCGATCAGGTAGGTCAGCTCCACCACGCCGTCGTGCCCGAGCCGCCGGTCCAGTTCGGCGACCTGCTCGTCGGTCACCGAGGTCGGGGTGTCGGTCATCGCGTCGACGTAGGCCAGGGCCAGCTTCTCGATCTCGGTGTAGCGGTCGGAGTTCGGGTAGTCGTGGATCTCGCGCAGCCGGTCGATGTCCAGTCCGGCGTGCTTGATCAGCATCATGCCGAAGTCGACGCACCACGAGCAGCCGAGCTTGACCGCCGTGGCGTAGACGACCAGCTCGCGCAGCTCCAGCGGCAGCACCTTGGCCGACCGCTCGACGGCCATCTCGTGCCGCGCGCTCGCCATCATCAGCTTCGTGTGGTGCGCCGACACCGCCACCGGCTCCGGCACCGCGCCGAACTTCCGCTTCGAGAACCAGTACACGGCCTTGAGCAGCGGGCCGGCCTGCTTCGTCGTGACCGCGGGAATCCTGGGCATGTCCCCTCCTCGTCTTGGCTTGCACGACGAGGACGAGGCAGCCCCGCGGAACGTGACACCTTCAGGTGACTGGGTTGGGCGTGACGAAGGGCATAGCGTCGATCCCCATGACCAGCCTCACCCTCGAGCTCGACCCCGAAGCCGCCGGCCTGCTGGCGGGCACCCTGTTGGCCGGCGACTCGTGCGCGGTCCGGGTCCGGCACGGCGAGCGGGGCACCGCGCTGCTGTGCGCCCTGCCCGGCCGGGGCGGTGAGGGCATGCGGTTGCAGCTGCGGTTCCCCGACCAGGCGTCGGCTCAGGGTTCGACGACCTGGGCCAGGAAGTAGATAGCGCCGGTCCCCACGTGCCGCACCAGCAGCAGGTACGGGCGGTCGACGCGGACGGTCAGCGCGGGCGGGTGCTCGATGATCGCGGTCAGGCGCATCATCACGGCGGTGGCCGCCGCACCCTCGAAACCCTGTTCGTCCAGGCGCAGCACGGCTTCGTGCACGACCTCGTCCACGCACAGGCGCGGGTCCGGGCTCAGCCCGGTGAGGTCGGCGGCCGGGGTGAACACGGTCCGGACGCCGGTGGCGCGCAACGCGTCGCCGAGCGTGGTGCCGACCTTGAGGTCCAGCTTGGGCAGGAACAACTCGATCCGCTGCCAGTCCAGGGCGTCGAGGACCTCCGGCACGCCCGTCGTCGCGCCCAGGTCGGACTCGGGCAGCAGCACAACGGCTTCGACGTCACCGCGCGCGGGCAGCGCCACCGCTTCCCAACCGCGGACCTTGGCGTACTTGAGGTTCGCCTCCAGCCGCATGGTGGGCACGTCGTTCCCGTTGTCGAACGGGCGGGGCGCGGTGTCGTGCTCGGGGAACTTCTCGGTCCAGCCGCACTTGAGGTAGAGGGCGTTCACCAGCGCCGCCACCATGTCCGGGCGGACCGAACCGGGGTCGAGCAGTTCCGGGATCAGGTCGCGGGTGGTCTCGGCGACGTCGGCGTTGATCAGCCGGCGGGTGCCCTCGGGGTCGGTGCGGAACGGGGCCTGCGCGACCTTCGCGCCCGGCCAGCCGGACAGGTCGACGAGGAAGTCTTCGTCCAGCGGCAGGTCCTCCCACGCCCAGAGGGTGTTGGCGACGGCGAACTCCGCGTCGTCGCCGGGGGCCGAGGCTTGGAGCAGCTTGGCGTTGTCCGGTCCGAGCAGGGCGACCAGCTCGTCCCGGGCCTGGCCGCGCGCGGCGGCGGTGAGCAGGCCGAGCGCGCTGGCCACCGAGTACGGCGACCAGCACGCGTTGTGCCGGCGATCGGGCGCGATGGCGTCGTGGAGCTGGAGGGCGAACGTCAGGTGCGCTCGATCAGGCACTGGGTCTCCTTCACCGCTATCGGGTCGTCCGGGATCGGACGCTCACCCGCGCCGCTCATCGGTCCGAGCGGGCGGGGGTGACGGGGTTCGCGGACACCCGCCGACCCGTCGTCGGGATCGTCCCACCACGGGTCGTCCGGGAAGTCTCCCGCGTACACGGGATCCCGGCTCGGTCTGCGCCACGGCCACGGTCGGCCTGGCGGTCGCGTCGACTCCTCGGCCATGCCCCCGAGTGTGCCACCGGTCACACCCTTCCGGTTGGGACTTCTGCGTTCCGGTCACCCGCATTGGGCGGCGTGCCAGGCAATCGCTTGCGCGTCGGTGAGCAACGCGACCTGGTCGACCACCACCCGCAGCCTGGCGGCGTCGTCCGAGGCGCTCGTCCACGCGGGCAGGAACGCCGGGTCCAACGCGTCGGGCGCGCGGTCCAGCAGCCGGTGCACCAGCTCGGTCACCACTTCCCGCTGCCGCTCCTGCATCTTCAACCGCTGCGGGTCGCTCATGACGTACCGCACGGCGACCGCCTTGAGCAGCGCGACCTCCGCCGCCACCAGCTCCGGGACCACCAGGTCGGCGCTGTAGCGGGACAACGGCCCGTCGCCGTGCTGCTCCCGCGTGGCCCCCACGGCCGCCGAGGCGAACCGGCCGACCAGCTCGCTGGTGAGCCGCTTCAACGCGACCTGCGCCTTGAGCGAGCCGTCGTAGTCGGTCAGGTCCGCGATCACCGGCAACGTCAACAGCTCCGCCGCCGTGGCTTCGAGCGTGGACACCGACTCGTCCGAGAAGTACTTCGCGGCCAACTCGGCGATCGCGGCCCGTTCCTCGGGGTCGCCGAGGGAGGACAGGGAGATCCGGTGCGCGAGGACGCCGTCCTCGACGTCGTGGACGGAGTAGGCGACGTCGTCCGCCCAGTCCATCACCTGGGCTTCGAGGCACTGGCGCCCGTCCGGCGCGCCTTCGCGGACCCAGGTGAAGACTTCGAGGTCGTCCTCGTACACGCCGAACTTGGTCTGGCCCGCGCGTCGGGGCCAGGGGTACTTGGTGGCGGCGT
Source organism: Saccharothrix sp. CCNWYY140 (assembly GCF_037401995.1). Classification (NCBI taxonomy): domain Bacteria; kingdom Bacillati; phylum Actinomycetota; class Actinomycetes; order Pseudonocardiales; family Pseudonocardiaceae; genus Saccharothrix; species Saccharothrix sp. CCNWYY140. The sequence goes on along the minus strand of NZ_JBBEGC010000163.1, from coordinate 7,649 downwards.
CCAGGCAGGCGCGGGTGAGGTTGAGGCCCTTGTCGGTCTTGGGTTCCAGGCGGGTGAGGATGCGGAGGGTCTGGGCGTTCCCCTCGAACCCACCGCAGGCGCCGGAGAGTTCGTTGAGCGCCCGCTCACCGTTGTGACCGAACGGCGGGTGCCCGATGTCGTGCGCCAGTCCGGCGGTGTCGACGACGTCCGGGTCGCACCCGAGTTCTTCCCCGATGCCCCGGCCGATCTGGGCGACTTCGAGCGAGTGCGTGAGGCGCGTGCGGGGCACGCCCGTGACCTCGGCCCCTTCACCCGGCCCGACGACCTGCGTCTTGCCCGCGAGCCGGCGGAGAGCGGCGGAGTGCAACACCCGGGCCCGATCCCGCGAGAACGGCGTCCGCTGCTCGGCCCGAGCCCCGGGAACGACGGCCGACTTGGGCGACTCGGGCAGCAGACGAGCACTGTCGTGTCCGGTGTAACCGCCGCTCATCCCCACAGCCTAGGCAACCACCCCCACCCCCACACCCGCTGCCGCCCTCCCCGCACGCCTCGCGCCATCCCCGCCGGGGCCGCTGGTTCGGCCGGGGGGCAGCGCAGCGACGGGTGGTGGCACCGGCGAGGTGAGCTCGGCGGGGGGAGGGGCAGGTGCGGCGGGGCCGAAGGCGGGGGCGGCTTGGCGAGGCAGCGGGTAGGGCGGGCGCGGGGGGCGGGACGGCGGGGCATGGCTTGCGGGACGGCGGCCGGGCAGCGCAATGGCAGCGGCCGACGCGAGGCGGCGGCCGACGCGAGGCGGCGGCCGACGCGAGGCGGCGGTCGGCGCGGCGGCGGGTGCGGCGGCGGAAGCGGCGGCGGGTGCGGCGGCGGGTGCGGCGGTGGAGGGAGCGGTGCGCCGAGGGCCGGCGGCGGGGGATGGCGGGGTGCCGGCGGCGAGGGTCGGCAGGCGTGGCGAGGGGCGGTGCCGGGGTGTGGGTTGGGGCGTCGTGGGCCGTGGTTCCGCGTTCCTTGTTTTACGGGACGCGCGAGGGGGCGGTTGGTTTCGGATTCTGCATGTCACACGATCGGGTGGCGGTGATCAAGTGCGGGCCGCAGGCATTCGATCTTACAGCGTGATGCCGTCGAAGGCGTCCACCGGAGCCTTCATCAGGTGGTAGTACAGCAGCGCCCCGGTCTCGCGCCGGATGTAGAACAGCTGCGTCTCCCGCGTCTGCACGTTCGGCCCGCTGCGCGTCGGGGACGTCCACGCGTCCAGGCCCTCGTCCTCGGCCATCGTGCGCGCCCGCAGCGAGTGCCAGGGGTCCGAGACGATCACGGCTGTCTTCAGGGACTTCGCCCTCGCCTCGCCGGCCAGCGCGCGGATGCTGCCCAGGGTGTCGGCGCCCTCGCCCACCTCGATGATGCGGTCCGCGGGCACGCCCTTGTCCTCCAGCCACAGCCGGCCGGCTTCGCCCTCGGTGTAGTTGTCGCCGGGCTGCCTGCCGCCGGTGGTGGCGATGAACTTCACGACTCCCTGCTGGTAGAGCCGCCGCGCGTGTTCCAGCCTGGCCTCCAGGACCTCCGACGGCACACCGTTGTACTGCGCCGCGCCCAGCACCACCGCCAGGTCGGCGTGCGTGCGGTCGTCCTCGCGGGCCACCTGCCACACCCGGAACGCCGTGCCGCCGACCACGAGGAACCCGACCACCAAGGCGCCGATGACGGTGCGCTGGACCAAGCGGCGGAGGCGGGCCAGGAAGGTCACGCGGACGATGATTCCACACCCGAAGGTGTGCCTGCGAGGATCACGGAATGCCCGCAGAGCAGCCCACCATCCTGGCCACCTCCGGCGGTTACCGGGCGGGCCTGCGCACGAACCTCGAATTCGGTGCGCTGGTCCACGAAGCCGTCGAACTGTCCGGAGCCACCCGACCGAAGCTGTGCCACATCGGCACCGCAGCCGGCGACCAGCGCTGGTTCAACGCCGACGTCTCCGAGGCGGGCCGGCTCGCCGGCTGGGAGGTCAGCCACCTCAACCTGTTCACCATGCCGCCCACGACCGACATCCCCGGGTTCCTGCTGGAGCACGACGTGGTCTGGGTCGGCGGCGGCTCGGTCGCCAACCTCCTCGCCGTCTGGGAGGTGCACGGTCTCGGCGACGCCCTGCGGCAGGCGTGGCAGGCGGGTGTGGTGCTCGGCGGGGTGTCGGCCGGGTCGATCTGCTGGCACGTCGGCGGCACGACGGATTCGTTCGGGCCGGAATTGCGGGTGGTGACGAACGGGCTCGGGCTGCTGCCCTACGGCAACGGCGTGCACTACGACAGCGAGGCGTTGCGGCGGCCGACGATCCACGCGGCGGTCGCGGCGGGTGAGCTGCCGCTGACGTACTGCACCGACGACGGCGCGGGCCTGCTTTATCGGGGCACCGACATGGTCGAGGCCCTGTCCGAGCGGCGGTCCGGAGGGGCGTACGTGGTGCGCAGGGACAACTCTTCAGGAATCGCACAGGAGGATTCGCTCGACATTCGACGTTTGTGAGACGAATTCTTGTTGTGTGGGAAAGCGGTGGGGGTCGGCGCTCGTCTTGGGGATGTCGTTGGTGTGCGCGGTCGCCTGCGGATCCGCCGACCCCGTGCCGGTCGCGATGGGACCGGCTCCGACGCCGCCGGTCCAGGAGACTCCCCGTCCCGCGAAGCCGCGCCCGCCCGAAGCCCCGGACCTGAACGGCGCGGTGGCGCGGGCGGTGGCCGATGTGGGGACGCTCGACCTGGGGCTTTCGGTGCTCGACCTGGAGACGGGCGCGCTGAGCGGGTCCCGGGCCGACGTGCCGTTCCGGACGGCGTCGCTGAGCAAGTTGATCATCGCGGTGGACGTGCTGTCCCGCGGCGACGTGGACGACGAGGACCGCGACCGGCTGCGGCGGGCGCTCAGCCTCAGCGACGACGAGGCCATGAACGCCCTCTGGGACCTCCACGACGGCATGGGCGCGGTGGACCGGGTGTCCGCGCTGGTCGGGCTGACCTCGACGCACGCGCCGGAGGACCCGTCGCAGTGGGGTGACGTGCTGATGTCGGCGGAGGACCTGGTGCGGCTGTACCGGTACGTCCTCACCACGCTGCCCGAGCCCGCGCGCGACTTCGTCGTGTCCGCGCTGACGGCCGCGCCGCGGACCGCCGCGGACGGGTTCGACCAGGACTTCGGGCTGCTCGCGCCGGGGCTCGGGGCGTACGCGAAGCAGGGCTGGATGTGGTACTACCCGGCGGACCTGTACCTGCACAGCGCCGGGGTGGTGGCGGGGCGGTACGTGGTCGTGCTGCTGACCGTGCACAGCGGGGTGGACGAGGGGACGGCGCGCGAGCACGTAACGGCGATGGCGAAGACGCTGGTAGCCGCGCTGGTGTCGAACAGCTGAACCGCGCGGGGCGTGGCCTCCGGCCCCCGATTCCATTTTCTCACGGGGTACCGACAAAAGGGGGCGAGCCCGGGGCGGCGGTGCCCGGGCTCGATCGGGTCGGGGATCGGCTGGATCGGGACTGGGGTCAGGGACGGATGAGGTCCACCGTTCGGCCGGCGGTGCGGTGGGTGTCGGCCCACTGTTCGATGGCCTGGCGGCATGCCTGGTCGAGGTGGCGCAGGCCGCTGAGGTCTACGCGCACGTGCTTGGTCAGCGGTAGGGCTTCGAGGGTGTCCAACAGGCGGGGCAGGCGGAGGAAGGTCGCGTTGCCGCGCAGTTCCACGTGTTCGTGGTCCGCGCCGTCCGGGGTGACGGTCACCGTCAGCCTCGACACGTCCCACGCCGTCTTCACCACGGCCGCCAGCAGGCCCGCCAGGGTGCCGGTGAGCAGGTCGGTCACCACGATCAACCCCGCCGTCAGCACCACGACGGCGGCCTCGGCGCGGTCCGTGCGGGCCAGGGCCAGCACCGACCGCGGTTCGAGGAGCTTCCAGCCGGCCTGGAGGAGGATCGCCGCGAGCGCCGCCAGCGGCACGTACGACAGCACCCCCGGCAGGGCCACCACGAACAGCAGCAGCCACACGCCGTGCAGCACGCGGGACGCCTTGGTGCGCGCCCCCGCCCGGACGTTCGCCGAGCTGCGCACGATCACGGCCGTCATCGGCAGCGCGCCGAGCAGGCCGCACACCGCGTTGCCGACACCCTGCGCGACCAGCTCCTGGTTGTACCGGGTGCGCGGACCGTTGTGCATGCGGTCCACGGCCGCCGCGCAGAACAGGGTTTCCGCCGACGAGACCAGGGCGAAGGTCACCACCGCCCCCAGCACACCGACGTCGACCAGCGAGAAGTCGACCAACCGCAGCTCGTCGGCCAGCGAGCCGACCTGGATGCGCGGCACCGGCATCAGCAGGCCGAGCGCGCTCACCGCGACCACGGCCACCAGCACGCCGGGCACCTTGCGGAACCGGGTCCGCTGCCACAGGGCGGCGATCACGAGCGTCAGCACGCCGATCACCACGGCCTGCGGTGCGGCGTCCAGTAACAAGGTCGGCAGGCCCGCGAACTTCGCGGCCGTGCCGGCCGGGGCCGTGGCGCCCGCGAACGGGTAGAGCTGGCCGAGCAGCAGCACCAGCCCGATGCCCGCGAGCATGCCCTGCACCACGGCGGGCGAGATGGCGCGGAACCAGCGGCCGAGCCGCAGCAGGCCCATCAGGACCTGCAACAGCCCCGCGCCCAGCACGATGACGCCCAGCGCCTCGATGCCGTGCGCGGCCACGGTGTCGGCGACCAGCACGGTCAGGCCCGCGGCCGGGCCGCTGACCTGCAACGAGCTGCCGGGCAGCAGGCCGGCGACGAGGCCGCCGACCACGCCGGTGACGATCCCGAGCTCGGCCGGGACGCCCGAGGCCACGGCGACGCCGACGCACAGCGGCAGCGCCACCAGGAACACCACCAGCGACGCGGCGATGTCGGGCCAGTAGGAGGACGTGCGTCGTCCGGTGCGCATGACCATCACGCCACGTGCTCCTGGAGCGGCTGGAAGCGGTCGGCCCCGCACAGCGAGACCTCGCCGGTCTCGATGTCGTAGAACCAGCCGTGGGTGCGCAGCTGCCCGGCGGCGATCCGGTCCCGCACGAACGGGTAGTCCTCCAGCGCGCGCAGCTGGGCCAGCACGTGCTCCCGGCCCTCCTCGCGCAGACCTGGCGTGGGCCGCCCGGTGCGGTACGGGGCGTGCGCGCCGAGCCAGCGCATCAGGGTGGGCAGGTGGGACAGGGCGCGCCGGTCGGCGTGCAGGGCGTCCACCGCGCCGCAGTGCGAGTGCCCGCACACGACGATTTCCGAGACGCCCAGTTGGACCACGGCGAATTCGATGGTCGCCATCTCCGAGGAAGCGGCGTGCGGGTTGAACTCGGGGATGACGTTGCCCGCCGTGCGCAGCTCGAACAGGCTGCCCGGTTCGGCTCCGGTGATGGCGGACGGGATGATGCGGGAATCGGCGCAGGTGATGAACAAAGCGGTCGGCGACTGCCCGGCCGCGAGCTTGCGACCCGTTTCCGGGGACCGCCGCTGCGCGTGCGTCCGGGCGTGCTGAACCAGCTGTCGGAATTCCACGGGAATCCTCACAGGTCAGTAGTGGCTTGGGATGCGGTTGTGCGTGCGCGGGCGGTGGGATCAGTTCCTGAACACCTGGAGAACCTGCGGTGTCAGGCGGGTGTACAGGTGGTCGGCCGCGGCGACGCGCGGCAGGAGGTGGGCGGCCCGGGTCGGCGCGCGACCCACGGGCACGCGGTCCGGGACCACGAAGCGCCGGCCGTCGCCGGGGCGCTGGGTGGTGGACGCGCAGGTCCGGGGCTCGGGACCCTTCCGGCACTCGCGGTTGGGGTCCTCTTCGAAGGGCGCCGGCGCGGTGGACTGGTACCCGGCCACCGCGACGTGGACCGGGCCGGTCGGCGACGGGGTGAGCACGGCGACGAGCGCCAGCAGTGCGACGAAGGCCGCGACGCGTTTCATGACACCCCCCGATGAGTCGCTGTCTCCAGTTTCACAGCGGGGGGTGACATGCGCGTTAATGGCGGAAGGGCTTCGTCAGCTCGTGCCGGACATTCACCCTTTTGACCGTGACGCAGGTCATTGCCGGATATGAATACTACTCATCGTGACGAAGTTCAGAGCTGTGTCGCCGCGATGGTGAACGCGACCGCCGCACCCAGGCAGGTGATCGCGCGGACGTGGTTGGCGGGCACCCATTCCTTGAGGTAACGCGCCCAATAGTCCGTGGTCCCCCGTTGTTCCAATGCGTTGTTGCGCGGGATGTGGTAGGCGGCGGTGAGCACGATGCCGCCCAGCACGTAGAGCGCGGCCCCGACCCAGCCGGCGACCGTGCCGCCGAACGCCGCCGCCACGGACACCGCCGCCGTCCCGAGGAACGCGGCGAGGAACACCGGGTTGACGACCGCGACGTTGATCGCCCGCATCGCGGCGAGCCCTTCGGCCGGTGCGGCCCTCCGCAGACCGGGCATCACCATCGCCGAGAACGCGAAGAACACGCCGCCCATGAGCCCGCAGCCCACGGCCGCGATGATCGTCAAGGTGAACATGGGGACAGTCAAGACGACCGAGGTGAGACTTTCCATCGCTTATCGGCTCAAATCCATATCCGTGCGTCTACGCTGAGACCCCCGTGCGGCTACGCTGAGGCTCGTGGACGCATTAGCCGGACTCCTGGACGGCCCACGAGCACGCGGGGCGTTCATCCTCCGCACCGTGCTGGACCCGCCGTGGTCCCTCCGCATCGAAGACCGCGCACCGCTGACCGTGGTCGCCTTCGTACGCGGCTCGGGCTACGTGCTCCCCGATGGCGGCCAACCGGTGCCGTTCACGGAGGGCGACGTGGCCGTGATGCGCGGACCGGACCCGTACACCTTGGCGGGCGACCTGGAGACGCCACCGCAAGCCGTCATCCACCCGGGCGAGATCAGCACGACACCCGATGGGGCGACGCTGTGCGAGCAGTGGAACCTGGGCGTGCGGACGTGGGGCGGCAACCCGGACGGCTCGGTCGTGCTGCTGTCAGGCACCTACCAGCTGGACGGCGAGGTGAGCCGCCGCCTGCTGTCCATCCTGCCGCCGCTGCTGGTCGTGCCCCCGTCCGACCTGCCGCTGGTACCGCTGCTGTGCGCGGAGGTGGCGCGGGACGAGCCGGGGCAGGAGGCCATGCTGGATCGCCTGTTGGACCTGTTGCTGATCTCGGTGCTGCGGGCGTGGCTTTGCCGTCCGGAGGCCGACACACCTGCCTGGTACCGGGCGCACGCCGATCCGGTCGTGGGTAGGGCGCTTCGGCTGCTGCACGCCGACCCGGCGCGGCAGTGGACCGTGGAGTCCCTGGCTCGGGCGGCGGGTGTGTCACGGGCGGCGCTGGCCAGGCGGTTCACCGAGCTGGTGGGCGAGCCGCCGATGGCGTACCTGACCGACTGGCGGCTCACCCTGGCGGCGGACCTCCTGCGCGAGCCGTCGGCGACCGTTGCGTCGGTGGCCCGCCAGGTCGGCTACAGCACTGCGTTCGCGCTGAGCACGGCTTTCAAGCGGGTACGCGGCATCAGCCCGTCCGAATACCGCGCCACCGCCTAACCCGACGCTTTTCGGCACGCGCGCAGCGCGGTCTTCGCGCGCGAAGCGCGCGGTAGGTGTTACCTACAAGTGGAGGGCCTCGGTTCCCCCACCGTATGGCCTGCCCGAAGGG
>NZ_JBBEGC010000162.1:0-14079 GCF_037401995.1 Saccharothrix sp. CCNWYY140 | reverse complement strand
CAGGCCATACGGGGATGACACAAGCAAGAAGCCCAAGTTGAGTTGTGTCCTCCTCGGTGGACTGCCGCTTGCCGGCTTCGCCGAAGAACGGACCCCGCTGCGCGCGGTGTGGTCTGGACGCGAATCACTTTCGAGGGACCTGTGCCGCACGTCCGGGTGAGAGGTCGTGGGTCGGTTCTGGTGTCGGGTAACCCGGTTGTCGCAGCACAGGACCATGCGAAGGGTGAACTGATGATCAACCAGGCGGAAGTGGACCGGCTGTACGACTGCGACGTGCTCGACGCTCGTGGGGAGCGGATCGGGTCGGTCAAGCAGGTGTGGCTGGATGATCGGGATGGGCGGCCCATGTGGGCTTCCGTGCACACCGGGTTGTTCGGCATGAAGGAGTCGTTCGTTCCCATCCAGGACGCGACGGTCGACAAGGGGCACATCGTGGTGCCGGTCGAGAAGCAGCAGGTCAAGGACGCGCCGCGGATCGACACCGAAGACCAGCACATGTCCGACGAGCAGCAGGAAGAGCTGTACCGGCACTACGGGATGATCCCGGGCGTTCGGTCCGGTGACCACGACAAGCTGCGTGGCAAGCAGGAGAGCCGGGGTCGCGAGTCGATGGCGGGCAAGCTCACCGATGAGCGCTCCGCGCGGCGTGACAGTGGTGACTCCGTCACCCGCTACGAGGAGCAGATGGACGTCGGCACTCGGGATGTCGAGGCCGGGCGGGTGCGGCTGGTGAAGCACACCGTGACCGAGCACAAGGACGTCACCGTGCCGGTGACCCACGAAGAGGTGCGGGTGGTGCGCGAGCCTGCTGACGGGACCGACCGCGGGCGGCCGTTCGCGGACGAAGAAGCCGAGGTCACCTTGCGCCGGCAGGAGCCGGTCGTGGACAAGCACGCAGAGGCTGTCGAGAAAGTGCGGCTGGAGAAGGAGGCCGTGACCGAGCAGCAGAAGGTGCGTGGCGAGGTGCGCAAGGAGCAGGTGGACGTCGAGCACCCGCAGGGTCGGGTTCCGCGTGATCCCAAGGGCTCGCGCGACCCGCGGAACCGCGCCTACTGACCAGCGCGGCTCACAGGACGGCTCGGTGGTTCCACGCACCCCACCGAGCCGGTGGTGGCGGCCCCGCACCGGGTCGGGCCGCCACCACCGCTCAGCGCAGGTCCATGCCGAGGTCCAGGGCCGGGGCGGAGTGGGTCAGCCCGCCGACCGCCAGGTAGTCCACGCCGGTCTCGGCGTAGGCCCGCGCCACGTCCAGGGTCAGCCCGCCGGACGCCTCCAGTGCGACGCCCCCTGCCCGACGCACCGCCTCCGCGCACTCGGCGACGGTGAAGTTGTCCAGCAGCACCAGTTCCGCGCCCTCGGCGACGGCCTCGTCCAACTGCTCCAGCGAGTCGACCTCGACCTCGCACGGCAGGTGCGGCGCGTGTGCCCGGACCGCGGCCAGCGCGGCGCGCACCGAGCCCGCCGCCTGGACGTGGTTGTCCTTGATGAGCACCGCGTCGCCCAGGCCCAGGCGGTGGTTCACGCCGCCGCCGCAGCGCACGGCGTACTTCTCCAGCAGCCGCAACCCGGGCAGGGTCTTGCGGGAGTCGCGCACGCGGGCCTTGGTGCCCTCGATCTCGCGCACCCACGCGGCGGTGAGCGTGGCCACGCCGGACAGGTGGCACAGCAGGTTCAGCGCGGTGCGTTCGGCGGTGAGCAGGCCGCGCACCGGGCCGCGCACGACCAGCGCGGGCTCGCCGGGCACGGCCTTGTCGCCGTCTTCACGTCGGTCGAGCACCTCGACGTCGAGGACCTCCTCGAACACCGCCACCGCCACCGGGATGCCCGCGAGCACCCCGGCCGCGCGCGGCGTCAACTCGGCCACAGCCACGGCGTCGGCGGGCACGGTGGCCTCCGTCGTCGCGTCCGGGCCGTAGCGCAGGTCCTCGGCCAGCGCCGTCGCGATGACGCGGCGCACGTCGTCCAGGTCGAACGTCATGCCACTCCCCTCGCCGTGGTGACCGGGTCGGCCAGCACGGGCTGACCGGTCGGGGTGAGCCGGACGACCTGGCTGCGCCGCCAGTTGACGTCGTCCCGCTGCGGGTAGTCGGTGCGCACGTGGCAGCCCCGCGACTCCCGGCGCTCGGCCGCCGCCGCGATGAGGGCGCGGGCGGCCACGGTGAGCGCCGCGTCCTCCACCAGTTCGCGGGTGTCCAGCCGTCGGTCCACAGTGGACAGGTCGAGCACCGAGCCGACGACGGCCAGGCCCTCGGCGTCCCGGCCGATCGCCGCGTACCGGCTCATCACGCGCTGCAACGCGTCCCGGTCGGCGACGGGCGCGACGGGCAGTTCGGCCGTGCCGGTGCACCGGGCCAGCAGGCCCAGCGCGAGGTCGCTCGCGACCGCCTCGGCCGCCCGCGCGCCGACGACCAGGCCTTCGAGCAAGCTGTTGGACGCCAACCGGTTCGCGCCGTGCAGCCCGGTCCGCGCCACCTCGCCCGCCGCGTACAGGCCGGTCACGCCGGTCCGTCCGTCCACATCGGACACCACGCCGCCGCACGCGAAGTGCGCCGCCGGCGCCACGGGGATCGGGTCGGTCGCCGGGTCGATGCCCGCCGCGACGCAGGCCGCGTGCACGGTCGGGAACCGCCGGGCGAAGTCGGAAATGCCGGTGGCATCCAGGAAAACGTGGTCGTCGACGCCGCCGGGGGCGTTCGCCATGTGCCGGGTGATCGCCGCCGCCACGACATCGCGCGGCGCCAGGTCCTCCAGCGGGTGCACGCCGCGCATCACGCGCGCGCCGGTCGCGTCGACCAGCACCGCGCCCTCGCCGCGCACCGCCTCGGTGACCAGCGGGCACCGGCCGCGCGCGCCGCGCCCGGTGTAGAGCACGGTCGGGTGGAACTGGACGAACTCCATGTCCGCCGCCGCCGCGCCGGCCCGCAGCGCGAGCGCGAGCCCGTCGCCGGTGGCCACCTCGGGGTTGGAGGTCGCCTGGTAGAGCTGCCCCAGTCCGCCGCTGGCCAGCAGCACGGCGGGCGCGGTCAGCACGCCCGGCACGCCGCCGCCGTCCAGCACCAGCAGCCCGCACACCTGACCCAGCGGCGTGCGCACCGCGTCCACGGCGATGTGGTTCTCCAGCACCGGGACCCGGCCGTCGCGGGCCGCCGCGAGCAGCGCCCGCTCGACCTCCGCGCCGGTCGCGTCCCCGCCCGCGTGCACGACGCGGAACGCCGTGTGCCCGCCCTCGCGGGTCCGCGCGAGCCGACCGTCCACACCGGAGTCGAACACCGCGCCGCGCTCCCGCAGCCGCGCCACGGCCGCCGGCCCGTCGGCGATGACCGCCCGCACGGCGTCCTCGTCGCACAGCCCCGCGCCCGCGACCAGCGTGTCCCGGACGTGCGCCTCGACGGTGTCGCCCTCGTCGTGCTCGCCGGGCAGCACGACGGCCACGCCGCCCTGCGCCCACCGGGTGTTGCCGTCCGCCTGCTCGGCCTTGGTCACCACCAGGACCCGCAGCCCCAGCTCACGCGCGCGCAACGCCGCCGTCAGCCCCGCGACCCCCGTGCCGACGACCACCAGGTCGGCACGGGCCTCCCACACCGGCCCGGCCGCCCGCAAGGGTCCGGCCGCAGCCGCGGAATTGTCGGTCCCCCGTGGGAGAATGGCATCGGGGGCCGGAGGCCGGCCGGTGCTCACTCGCCGCCGCCGGGCTGCCCGATCTCGATCATCCGCTGCACGGCGCCCTGGGCGCGCCGGGCGGTGTCGAGGTCCACGAACACCTCGTCCTTGCCCTCGCGCAGGCAGCGCAGCAGGGCGGTCGGGGTGATCATCTTCATGTACCGGCAGGAGGCCCGGTCGTTCACCGCGCGGAAGTCGATCTCCGGCGCGGCCCGGCGCAGCTGGTGCAGCATGCCGATCTCGGTCGCGACCAGCACCGACTTCGCGCTGGTCCGGCGGGCGGCGGTGATCATGTCGCCGGTCGAGAGGATCTTGACCTTCTCCGCCGGGACGGTGCCCTCGCCCGCCAGGTACAGCGCCGAGGTGGCGCAGCCGCACTCGGGGTGGATGAACAGGTCGGCGTCGGGGTTCGCCGCCGCGCGCTCGGCCAGCTCGGGGCCGTTGATGCCCGCGTGGACGTGGCACTCGCCCGCCCAGATGTGCAGGTTGTCCCGGCCGGTCTCGCGCTTGACGTGCGCGCCGAGGAACTGGTCGGGCAGGAAGAGGACCTCGCGGTCGGCCGGGATGGACCGCACGACGTCCACCGCGTTCGAGGACGTGCAGCAGATGTCGGTCTCGGCCTTCACCTCGGCGGTCGTGTTCACGTAGGACACGACGACCGCGCCCGGGTGCTCGGCCTTCCACGCCCGCAGCTGCTCACCGGTGATCGAGTCGGCCAGCGAGCAGCCGGCCCGCTCGTCCGGGATGAGGACGGTCTTGTGGGGGGCCAGGATCTTCGCGGTCTCGGCCATGAAGTGCACGCCGCAGAACACGATCGTCGACGCGTCGCTGGCCGCCGCGATGCGGCTGAGCGCCAGCGAGTCGCCGGTGTGGTGGGCGATGTCCTGGATCTCGGGGAGCTGGTAGTTGTGCGCGAGGATCACGGCGTCGTGCTTGCGCGCCAGTTCCAGCACCTCGTCCCGCCACGCGGCGTCCGGCGCGATGCCGTCGTACGCACCGTCGGCGGTTCGCTCCACGTAGGCGGTAGCGACCATGACTTCCTCCTTGAGCCAGGTTTTCGCCTTCCGGGCGAAAACGTGGCCGATAGTATCAGCCGAGTGGGTCTCGCGGGACATGAGGTACTGGCCGCAGTGCTCCAGGTGAGAGACGGATCACTCCAGGTCATGCTGTGGGAGCGCGCGCGGGAACCGCACGCTCACCGCTGGTCACTGCCCGGTGGCGGGCTCGGCGACGACGAGGACGTCGAGGCCTCGATCCGCCGTCAGCTCGCGGAGAAGGTGGATGTGAGACAGCTCTCCCACGTGGAGCAGCTCGCCGTCTTCAGCGCGCCTTCCCGGGTCCCGGGTCCGCGCGTGGTGGCGACCGCGTTCGTCGGCCTGGTGCCCTCCGACATCGACCCCGTGGTGCCCTCGGACACCGCGTGGCACCCCGTGGACGCGCTGCCGCCGACCGCGTTCGACCACGAGGCGATCATCAAGCGGGCGAGGCACCGGCTGGCGTCCAAACTCTCCTACACGAACCTGGGTTTCGCCCTGGCCCCGCCGTCGTTCACGATCTCGGCGCTGCGGTCGCTGTACTCGGCCGCGCTGGGCTACAAGGTGTCGGCGACCAACCTCCAGCGGGTGCTGTCCCGCCGGGGCCTGCTGGAGCCGACCGGCGCGGTGGCCCCGGTCGGCCCGTCGGGCGGCAGGCCGGCGGCGCTGTTCCGGTTCGTGTCGCGGGAAATGCGGGTCACCGATCCGTTCGCCGTGCTGCGACCCCCGGCCGGCCGTAGTTTGGGCATGTGACGACGACGCTCCCGCTGTTCCCCCTGGGCACCGTGCTGCTGCCGGGAACGTCGCTGCCACTGCACGTGTTCGAACCCCGGTACCGGCAGCTGACCGTGGACCTGATGACCGGCGAACTCCCGGACCGCAGCTTCGGCGTGGTCGCCATCCGCCAGGGCTGGGAGGTCGGCCCAGGCAACGCCACGGCCTTGCACACGGTCGGCTGCGAGGCCCTGCTGCACGACGCGAAGCCGTTGCCGGACGGCCGTTTCGACCTGTCCTGCCAGGGCGGGCGGCGGTTCACGCTGGTGTCGGTGGACACCGACAGCGCGCCGTACCTGATGGGCACGGTGGAGTGGGTGGACGACGTCGACTCGCCGCCCGAGGTGGCCGGGATGCTGCCGCTGCTGGAGGAACGGGCACGGGCGGCGTTCAGCCGGTACCGGCGGGCGGCGTTCGAGGACGACCCGGTGGTGGAGTCGGAGGGGTCGGCCCTGGCGTACAACCTGGCCAACGACTGCCTGCTGACCCTGGAGGACCGGCAGCGCCTGCTGGAGGAACGCTCGGAGGCCCGGCGACTGCGGATGGTCCGCCGAGCGATGCACCGCGAAGCCGGGATCATCACGGCCCTGCACGCGGTCCCGGCCCCTCTCGCCGAACTAGGCCACCTCCCGCACCGCAACTAACACCCGACCCCCCGCCTCCCACACCCACCGCCCCGGCACCGCCCGCCGCGCCGCCCGCGCTGCCCACTCGCGCCGCCCGCCCGCGCTGCCCGCCCGCGCCACCCGAGCTGCCGCCCCAGCCGAGCCGCCGCGCCGCCCGCCCCGAGCCGCCCCCTCCCCGCGGCCACCCACCCCTTCCTCGACCGCCCCCGAAAGCCCCGGGACCGGCACCTCGGCGCGCCCATCGGCTGGCGTGTTGATTAATCCCATTGCCCCCTAGTCGGATTGTTCAACAATCCCCTACGGTGTGGGACAGCGCACACCCCCAACCCTGCGAGGTGAGAGATGAGCAGCCACACCACGCACAGCAGCACCACCCCAGAAGACACCGGAGCCTTCGCCTGGTACCGCACCCTCGGCCGGAAGGGCAAACGCGCCTTCGTGGGCGCGGCCGGCGGCTGGGGACTGGACTCCTACGACTTCCAGGTCCTCCCCCTGAGCCTGGTCGCCATCTCCGCCTACTTCGGCATCTCCACCGGCCAAGCAGGCCTCCTGACCACCGTCACGCTCCTGGTCAGCGCCCTAGGCGGCGTCATCGCGGGCATCATGGCGGACCGCATCGGCCGCGTCCGCACCCTGATGATCACGGTCGTCACCTACGCGGTCTTCACCGTCCTGTGCGGCTTCGCGACCAGCTACGAAACCCTGCTGATCTTCCGCGCCCTCCAAGGACTGGGCTTCGGCGGCGAGTGGGCGGCGGGGGCGATCCTGGTCGCCGAGTACTGCAAACCGCAGTACCGGGGGCGTGCGGTCGCGTTCGTGCAGAGCAGTTGGGCGGTCGGCTGGGCGCTCTCGGTCGTCGTCTACACGTTCGTCTTCAACCTGTTCCCGCAGGACATCGCCTGGCGGGTGCTGTTCTGGACCGGCGCGCTCCCGGCCGTGCTGATCATCTACCTGCGCCGCAACGTCGAGGACGCCCCGCAGATCGCCGAGCGCCGCGACCCCACCAAGAACACCTTCACCGCCATCTTCCGCCGCGGCACCTTCAAGACCACCTTCTTCGCCGCCCTCCTGGCGACCGGTGTCCAGGGCGGCTACTACACCCTCGCCACCTGGCTGCCCACCTTCCTCAAGAAGGAGCGCGACCTCACCGTCATCGGCACCGGCGGCTACCTGGCGTTCCTGATCTCCGGCGCGTTCATCGGCTACGTGACCGGCGGCTACGTCACCGACTGGCTGGGGCGCAAGAAGACCTTCGCCCTGTTCGCCTTCCTGTCCGCGGTCCTGATCGTCCTCTACACGCAGATCCCCGAGGGCGCGAACACGGTGATCCTGTTCCTGGGCTTCCCGCTCGGGTTCTGCATGTCGGCGATCTTCAGCGGCTTCGGCTCGTTCCTGGCCGAGCTGTACCCGACGGCCCTGCGCGGCACCGGCCAGGGCTTCACCTACAACTTCGGCCGCGCGGTCGGCGCGTTGTTCCCCGCGCTGGTCGGGTTCATGGCGAGCACGATGGGTGTCGGCGGCGCGATGGTGTTCGGCGCGATCGCGTACGGGATCGCGGTGCTCGCCCTGCTCGGTCTGCCCGAGACGCGCGGGAGGGAGCTGGCATGACGCCCGAGGAGGTCCGGCGGTCGGCTCCGGGGCCGACCGCCGGCCTCGCCGGATCACGCCCACGCGAACCTGATCGCCGTCCTGGGCGCACCGCACGAGCTAACCCAACCGCCGACCCAGGTCGTCCAGACCGTTCCACGCCGCCAAGCAGCCGTAGGCCAGTGCCGTGCCCAAGGGCCAAGCCAGCACGCCCCACCACGTCTCCAGCATCGGAGCCAGGGTGATCATGTCCCCCACCTTGGGCGCTGCGTCCAGGGCGTACCGGCTACCCGCCGACCCGATCCCCGTGCGCTGCCCCAGATAGGCCGCGACCACACCGCCACCCGTGGCGGCCAGCATCACCACCGGGCCGCGGCGTTCGCGCAGGAGCCACACCGCGATGCCGGTCAGCAGCCCCATCCCCAGCCCGATCAGCACGAACACCATCAGCCCGTCCAGCCGGTGGTAGCTCTCGCCGGTCACCGGCACCAGGGCGCCGTCCTCCGCCACGACCACGTTCTGCGGCGGCGCCAGGCGCGCCCACAGCCACCCGACCGGCAGCCCCAGCAGGGCGATCGTGGACAGCACCGCGAACCCGGGCAGTAGGTCGCGCTTCACCACGACCTTCGGCCTGGGCGGCAGGTACCGGTAGACGAAGACGGGTGGCACGCGCACCGGGGCGGCGCGCTCGTCCACCGGATGTTCCGCCACCACGCACGACCTCCCCTGACCGGACGACCCGACGCAGGGCAGGTTACCGCGCGTGCGGACGGCGCTCGTGGCGACCGACCGGGGTCAGCCCGAGGTGGTCTCGCCGTGCCGGCTGCACGTGGCGGTCCAGCCGGCCGGTGTCACCTGCACGACCATGCGCCGGGCGCACACCGAGCAGAACCTCGGCGGGTCGATCACCCGCAGGCGCTTCGCGCACGCCGAGTGGTCGGCCTCCCCGACCTCCTTGCCGCAGTAGCCGCAGTACACAGCCGTCATCACAGCGTCTTGCTCAGTTCCTTGATCGGCATGGACAGCTCGTCGAGCATGTCCAGGTCCTCCTGCGCCGGGCGGCCCAGGTTGGTCAGGTAGTTGCCGACGATGATCGCGTTGACCCCGCCGAGCATGCCCTGCTTGGCGCCCAGGTCGCCGAAGGTCAGCTCCCGGCCACCCGCGAAGCGCAGGATCGTGCGGGGCAGGGCCAGGCGGAACGCGCCGACGGTCTTGAGCGCCTCCGTGCCCTCGACCACCGGGTAGTTCTCGTACGGCGTGCCCGGGTTGGGGATGAGGAAGTTCAGCGGCACCTCGTCGGGCTCCAGGGCGGCCAGCTGCACGGCGAACTCCGCGCGCTGGGCCAGGGTCTCGCCCATGCCGATGATGCCGCCGCAGCACACCTCCATGCCCGCCTCGCGGACCATCTTCAGCGTGTCCCACCGCTCCTCCCAGGAGTGGGTGGTGACGACGTTCGGGAAGTGCGACCGCGCGGTCTCCAGGTTGTGGTTGTAGCGGTGGACGCCCATCTCCACCAGCTCGTCGACCTGCTCCTGGGTCAGCATGCCCAGCGAGCACGCGATCTGGATGTCGTTGCCGTCCGCGCGGATGGCCTTGACGCCGTCGCGGACCTGGGACAGCAGCCGCTTGTCCGGGCCGCGCACGGCGGCCACGATGCAGAACTCGGTGGCGCCGGTGTCGCGGGTCTGGCGGGCCGCGCGGACCAGGCCGGGGATGTCCAGCCACGCCGAGCGCACCGGGGACGGGAACTGGCCGGACTGCGAGCAGAAGTGGCAGTCCTCGGGACAGCCGCCGGTCTTGAGCGACACGATGCCCTCGACCTCGACCTCCGGCCCGCACCAGCGCATCCGGACCTGGTGGGCCAGCTCCAGCAGCTCGGGGATGCGGTCGTCGGACAGGGAGAGCACGGCGAGGACCTGCTCCTCGGACAGCCCGACCCCGCGCTCCAGCACCTGCTCGCGCGCGGCACCGAGGACATCGACCTGTTCGGGGGCTGCGGTCACGGGGATCTCCAGGGGTCGTCCGGCATTGGTCCGGCGGTCAGTCTGCCGCACACCCGCGCCACCCACCCAGCGACGTACGTCACTGACACGGTCAACAAACGTGTGGCGCGGCGAACTTCTCCGGGTCGAACGTGCCGCCGAACCAGGGCGACAGCCCTTCGCGCGCGACCGTCAGGAACTCGTCGCGCCCCAGGCCACCGGCGCCGTCGGGCAGCACGCCGAGCAGGGGCGCGCCGGCCGCCTCCGGCAGGTCGACCAGGTTGCACCGGGCCGCGAGGTCGGGTTCGGCGGGCCAGCGGCCGATCACGACGCCCACCGACTCCAGGCCCCGGCGCAGCAGCGCCTCGGCGGTCAGCGCTGTCGTGTTCAGCGTGCCCAGGGCGGCGTGCGCGACGACCAGAACAGGCGCGTTCAACGCCCACGCCGCGTCGGCGATCGTGGTGCCCTCGTCGTCGAACTGGACCAGCAGCCCACCCGCGCCCTCCACCAGGACCAGGTCGTGCGTCTCGTCCAGCTCCACGGCCGCCGCCGCCACCTCACTCGGGTGCACGCGCGGCAGCCCGGACCGGCGCGCGGCCGTCGCGGGCGCCAAGGGCTCGGGGTAGCGGCGCAGCTCAAGGGTGGTGACGGGACCCGCGAGGCGGACCACGTCGGCCAGGTCACCGGGCTCTCCGTCCGCGACCCCGGTCTGCGCGGGCTTCAGCACGGCGACCCGACGCCCGTCGGCGACCGCGAGGGCGGCCAGGGCGGCGACGGTCACCGTCTTGCCGACCTCGGTGCCCGTACCGGTGATCACGAGGACGCTCACGGGTGCTCACCCTACGACTGCACGCACCGTGACGGCTCCCAGCGTTCTACTCTCACTCGCATGGCTGAGATCGTTCTCTATGGTGCGGACTGGTGCGGTGACTGCCGCCGGGCGAAGGCGTGGCTGCGGGAGCACGAAGTGGCGTTCACCGACGTCGACGTCGAGCACGACGACGCCGCGCGGGACAAGGCGATCGAGATCGCCGGCGGGCGCAAGAACATCCCCGTCATCGTCCTGCCCGACGGCAAGGTCCTGGTCGAGCCCACCAACACCCAGCTGGCCGAGGCCATCGGGGTGTGATGGCCACCAAGAAGTCCAACCGCAGCCGCAAGACCGCCGCGGTCGAGCCCAAGCCGAAGAACTGGTTCCAGCGCCTGACCAAGGCGCAGCAGACCGGGGTGGTCGTCGGCGGCACGTTCGCGGCCGTCGGCGGCCACTTCCTGTTGTGGGGCGCGGTGATCCCGGCCGTCGGCAAGGTCGTCGGCCGGGTCCCCGTCGTGTCCACGGTCGTGGGCTGGCTGTTCGCGGGCGCGGCTTTCGCGGCGATCGGCGTGCTGCTGATCAACGACAAGGCGCCCGAGGACACCAAGAAGCGCCTCAAGTGGGTCGCCGGGGTGTGGAGCGGCGTGGCGCTGCTGTGCATCCCGAGCGGGTTCGCCAACGACGTCGTGCTGCCCGTCGACTACTGGGCGGGCGTCTACGCGGGCGCGTACGGCGTGGTGATGGTGCCGTTGGTGTTCATCGTGGGTGTTCTGCTGCTGGCGCTGGGCGCGAAGCTGTTCAAGCGCGAGAAGGGGCCGACCGAGGTCGGGTTCGGGTGGGTCCTGGTCGGCTACAGCTTCCTGCTGCTCGTGTGGGGATCAAGCCTGCTGCGCCTGTGAAGCCTCGGCGGCTGCCACCACAGCCGCCGAGATCGCGGCCACGTCGTCGGGGGTGCTGATGAACGGCGGCATGGTGTAGATCAGGTCCCGGAACGGCCGCAGCCACACCCCATGATCAACGGCCGCAGCGGTAGCCGCCGCCATGTCCACCGGGTGGTCCAACTGCACCACCCCGATCGCGCCCAGCACCCGCACCTCACCCGGCGCACCCGCCAACCCCGCCCGCAGACCCGCCTCGATCCCGGCCACCTCCGACCGCCAGTCGCGGGACAGCAGCAGGTCGATCGACGCCGACGCCACCGCCGAGGCCAGCGGGTTGCCCATGAACGTCGGCCCGTGGGCCAGCACCGGCACCTCGCCGCGCGAGATCCCGTCCGCCACCCGTGCCGTGCACAACGTGGCCGCCATCGACAGGTAACCGCCGGTCAGGGCCTTGCCGACGCACATGACGTCCGGGCTGATCCCCGCGTGGTCGGCCGCGAACAGCTCGCCGGTGCGGCCGAAGCCGGTGGCGATCTCGTCGAAGACCAACAGCACGTCGTGCGCCAGGGTCAGCTCGCGCAGCACGTGCAGGTAGCGCGGGTCGTGGAAGCGCATCCCGCCCGCACCCTGCACCACGGGCTCGACGATCACGGCGGCCAGCTCGTCGGCGTGCTCCTCGACCAGCCGCGCCAGCTCGTCCACGTACGAAGTCTCCAGGTCACGCGGAGGCGGCCCGGCGAAGACCTGGTCGGGCAGCACGCCCCGCCACAGCGAGTGCATCCCGCCCTCGGGGTCGCACACCGACATCGGCTGGAACGTGTCCCCGTGGTACCCGCCGCGCCAGGTCAGCAGCCGGCGCTTCTCCGGCCGCCCCCGCGACCGCCAGTACTGGAGGCACATCTTCACCGCGACCTCGACCGACACCGAGCCCGAGTCGCACAGGAACACGTGCTCCAGCGGCTCGGGCGTGATGTCGACCAGCTTCTTCGCCAGGGTCACGGCGGGCTCGTGGGTGAGCCCGCCGAACATCACGTGGCTCATCCGGTCGAGCTGGTCGCGCACGGCGGCGTCGAGCACCGGGTGCCGGTAGCCGTGGATGGCCGCCCACCAGGACGACATGCCGTCCACCAGCTCACGGCCGTCGTCCAGCCGAAGCCGGACACCCTCCGCCGAGGCGACGACCAACGGCTGGTGGGTGCCCGGCATCGGGGCGTACGGGTGCCAGACGTGCGCCTGGTCCAGCTTCAGCAGCTCAGTGCGCTCCACGGTCCGAGAGGCTAACCGGCAGCGAGTACAGGCCTCGCATGAGCGTGCTCTCCCGCCACTGCAACGTGTCCGGCTCGGCGGCCAGGCGGAGGTCGAACCGGTCCAGCAACGAACCCACGGCGATCTCCCCCTCCAGCCGGGCCAACGGCGCACCCAGGCAGTAGTGCACGCCGTGCCCGAACGCGAGGTGCCCACCCGCCGGCCGGGTGATGTCGAAGCGGTCCGCGTCGGGGAACCGCGACCCGTCCCGGTTGGCCGAGATCAGCGACGCCAGCACGAAGTGCCCCTCCGGGATGAGCACGTCACCGACCTGCACGTCCTCGGTCGTGTAGCGGAAGGTGGCCTGGTTGACCGGCCCTTCGTAGCGCAGGAACTCCTCGACCGCACCGGGCAGCAGGGACCGGTCGGCCCGCAGCTTCTCCAGCTGGTCGGGGTGCTTGAGCAGGTTGAACACACCGGTGGCGATCAGGTTGACCGTGGTCTCGTGACCCGCGACCAACAGCAGGAACGCCATCGAGATCAGTTCGACCTCGTCGAGCTGGTCGTCGTCCTCGGTCGCGTGGACGAGCGCGGAGAAGAAGTCGTCCCCAGGGTTGGCCCGCTTGTCGGCCACCAGAGCTGCCAGGAACCCCGCCATCGCCGCGCCGGCCTCGTGCATCAACTCCGGCTGGTTGCCCGCGACCAGGATGTTCGACCAACGGCGGAAGTCGTCACGCTGCTCCATCGGCACGTTGAGCAACTCGCAGATCACCGTGATCGGCAACGGGAACGCCAACGCCTCGACCAGGTCCACCTCACCCTGCGCGGCAGCGGCGTCGAGCAGTTCGTCGGTGATCTCCTGGATCCGAGGCCGCAACGCCTCGACCCGCTTGGGCGTGAACGCCTTGGTGACGAGCTTCCGCAACCGGGTGTGGTTGGGCGGATCCGTGTTGAGCATGTGCCGCACCAACGACTGGTCGAACATCACCGGGTCGCCCTCACCGTCCCAGTGCCGAGCGGCAAGTTCGTTGGTGCGAGCATGGTCCTTGGCGAACCGCGGGTCGGCAAGCACGAAGCGAGCCTCGTCATACCGGGTGACCAACCAAACCCGCAATCCCCGCGGCAACACGATCGGCGTGGCAGCAGCCTCCTCCCGCAACCGAGCGTGGACACCGTGCGGGTCCTCGAAGTACTCCGGGCCGATCCTCATCGGAACCGTCGCAGTCTCCCCCATAGTGAAACCCTTCCGTTGAGTTAACTCTGTTTACTCAACGCCCGTGGAGTTCACAGAGTGCCCGCTTCGACCCAACGTCACTCGATCGGAGCAACCAACCTTCACGAACCCCCCAAACCCCCCAAACCACCCCGCGCGCGCAGCACGTGCTCTTCGGCGCGCAGCGCCGGTTCTTCGGCGAAGCCGGCGAGTGGGCAGTCCGCCGAGGAGGACACAGCGCAACTTGGGCTTCTTGCTTGTGTCAT
>NZ_JBBEGC010000161.1:0-14162 GCF_037401995.1 Saccharothrix sp. CCNWYY140 | reverse complement strand
GCGGAGGCCCGCCCGCGCGGGTCAGCCGGCGCTGGCGGGCCGCCAGCGCGAGGAGGCGGCGGGCGCGGGCGGGCGGCGCGGGCGGGCAGGCGGTGCCGGCGGGCGGAGGCCCGCCCGTGTGGGTCAGCCGGCGCAGGCGCTGGTCAGGGCTGCTACCTGGTCCGCCTTGGCCGCGAGCCACGCCGCCGGGCGGCCGACCAGGTCTTCCACCGTGACGTCGCGCAGGGTGGTGGCCAGGCCGGTGATCGCCTCGTTGACCGTGGTGTCGGCGGCGGTGGCGGCCAGGTTGGTCAGGGATGTTGCGGCGGCGTAGGCCTGGGACACTGCCTGTTCCGGGGATGCCGGGTCCAGGGCGGCGGTGGCCTGCGACAGGGCTTCCGCGCACACCTGCACGGTGGTGGCGGTGTTGGCGATGTCGGAGGCGGTTTGGGCGGCTTCCTGGGCTGCGCCGCAGCCGGTCACGACAGCCACCACGGCAACAGCAGAGACGATCATGGGGACGCGCATCAGGACTCCTCCGGCTCGTTCCAGAACCAGAGGTCTCCCCGGTCGGCGCCTGAACGAGGCACTGACGTCGTGACCGAGCCGCTACCTAGCGGCCGTAGTGACGATCACGAACCGGGCGGGTACTCCCCTCCGCACCACCAGCATCCCGAATCCCGGCGATCACGTCAAACGGGGCTGTTCGAGGTGCCCGACCGGGAAGTAACTTCAGCGCTGTGCCGGAGCACAACGAGGTGATCGCGGGCCGCTACCGCCTGCTCGCGCCGGCCGGGCGCGGGGCCGCCGGGGTCGTGTGGCGGGCTCGGGACGAGCGGCTGGACCGGGTTGTCGCGCTGAAGTTCCTGAACTCCGGTGACGGGGAGCGGGTCGTCCGCGAAGGGCGCGTGGCCGCGCGGCTGCGGCACCCGCACGTGATCAGCGTCCACGACGTCGTCGACCACGGCGGCCGGACGTGCCTGGTGCTGGAGTACCTGCCGTCGCACACCCTGGCGGACCTGGTGGACACCGGGCCGCTGCCGGAGTCGCTGGTCGCGGGGGTCGGGTGGCAGGTGGCGTCCGCGTTGGCGGCGGCGCACGCGGCGGGGGTGGTGCACCGGGACGTGTCGCCGTTCAACATCCTGCTGACCGACGACGGCACGGCGAAGATAGCCGACTTCGGCATCGCCCGCGCGATCGGCGAGGGCACGGTGACCGACGGCCGGGCGGTCGTGGGTACGCCCGCGTACTGGGCGCCGGAGGTGGCGGCGGGTGAAGGCGCGGTGTTCGCCTCGGACGTCTACTCGCTGGCCGCGACCCTCTACGCGGCGCGCGAGGGGCACCCGCCGTGCGCGGAGGCGCAGACGTCGACCGGTCCGCTGGCCGAGGTGCTGGCCCGTGGGCTGAGCCGCGACCCGGCGGAGCGCCCCACGATGGCGGAGTTCTGCGCCCTGCTGGACGAGGTCGTGACCGAACGCCCGCAGACCCTGGTCCTGGACGACCCGCCGGAGAAACCACGGCGCTCGGCCTGGCGCAAGACCACGCTCCTCACCGCCGCCGCGGCACTGGTGGCGGCCGGGATCACCATCGGGTTGTCCTTGCGCGACCGTGACCGAGACCCAGCATCGACCCCCGACGCCCAAACCCAGACCGACGCCCAAACCCGGGCCGAGACCCAAACCCAGACCGAGACCCAGCCCCAAGACCAGACCGAGCCCCAAAACCAGCCGACGACGACCACGGCCGCGCTCCCGCCGCCCGAGATCTGCACGGTCCGGTTCACGATCACGAACCAGTGGCCGGGCGGCTACCAGGCCGAGGTGACCATCGACAACGCCGCCGACCGACCCCTGGCGAACTGGGCGGTGACCTGGCCGCAGGAAGCGGGCCACGCGATCAGCAACCTGTGGAACGGCGCCTTCACCGTCACCGCCGGCAAGATCACCGTCACCAACGCGCCCCACAACGCCCGCATCCCGGTGGGCGGTCGCACCACGTTCGGCTTCACCGCCAACGCGCCCTCCACACCCCAACCCCAACCCACCTGCACGACCGGGGACTAGGGCCGCAGGAGCGGGGACAGGGCGAGGCCCAGCGCGTTGGCGGCCGTCGCGCTGGACAACGCGATGCCCCACCCGATCGGTCCCAGCGGTGTGCAGCCGAAGAACTGGCTGACGCCGGGTGTCTGGATCACCGCGCCCAGCGCCGCCGCCGACCCGAGGCTCGCCGCCAGCACCGACCGGTCCAGGCCGCCGGTGATCAGGGTCTGCCCCAGTTGCGTCCCGACCAGGGCGGCCAGGGCGACGGTGCTGGCCCGCCGGGACCGGCCGGTGAGGCGGGCCAGGGTCCACGCCGTGGTGGCCCCGAGGGTCGTGGTGATCGCGCGGCCGGTGATGTCGCGGGTCAGGGCCTCGCCCAGGGACGTGGACGGGCCTTCCCGCAGCAGTTCCGGCACGGATTCGCCGTCCGGGCGGCTCAGGGCGATGGCCATCGCGGGGGCCAGGTCGGTCAGGAGGTTCACCAGCAGCAGTTGCCTCGCGGTCAGCGGGGAGCGGCCGGTCAGGGCCGAGCCCAGGACGCTGAAGGCGATCTCGCCGAGGTTGCCGCCCAGCAGGATGGCCAGGGCCTCGCGCACCGACGCCCACATCGCCCGGCCCTCGACCAGCGCCGAGATGATGGTCTCCAGCCGGTCGTCGGTGACCACGAGGTCGGCGGCGGCGCGGGCGGCGGGGGTGCCGCGGTGGCCCAGGGCGATGCCGACGTCGGCCAGGCGGATCGCGGGGGCGTCGTTGGCGCCGTCGCCGGTCATGGCGACCACGCGGCCCAGGCGTTGGTAGGCCTCGATGATCCGGACCTTCTGGGCCGGGGTGCAGCGGGCGATGACGTCCACGGTGGGCAGGAGGTCGTCCAGTTCCTGGTCGCTCATGGCCTCGACGTCCGCGCCGCTGACCACGGTGACGTCGTCGTCGCCGCTGACCTCCGCCGCGATGGCCTCGCCGGTGGCGGGGTGGTCGCCGGTGATCATCACGATACGGACCCCGGCTTCGCGCAGGGTCGCCGCCGCGGGCGGGGCGGCGTCGCGGACCGGGTCGGACAGGGCGAGGAAACCCAGGGGGCGCAGGCCTTGGACGTCGTCGTCGGTCACCGAGGAGCCCTGGAACCCGGTCTTCTCCGCCACGGCCAGCACGCGGTGGCCCTGGCCGGCCAGCCGGAGCACGCGCTTCTCCCACTGCTTGCGGGTCCGGTCGTCCAGGTCGCACCGGGGCAGCACGACCTCGGGGGCGCCCTTGACCGACAGCAGCCCGCCCCGGCCCAGGGTGGCGTGGTAGCCGCGGGACGGTTCGAACGGCAGCACCTCGACCGCCGCCCACCCGCGCCGGCCGGTGGTGGCGCGGACCCGGGCCGTGCGCGCGCCTTCCAGGACGGCCCGGTCGGTCTGGTGGACCAGGTCGGACGGGTCGTCGGCGGACGGGGTCGCGCGCACGCCCGCCGCGAGCACCGCGCGCAGCGTGTCGTCCAGCGCGCCGGGGGCCGCGCCGCGCCGGCCGTTGTCGACCCGGCTCACGGTCAGCCGGCCCTCGGTGAGCGTGCCGGTCTTGTCGAAGCACAGGACGTCCACCCGGCCCAGCGCCTCGATCGTGCGCGGGTTGCGGACCAGTGCGCCGTGGTCGGCCAGCCTGCGGGCGGCGGCGAGTTGGGCGGCGTTGACCAGGAACGGCAGGCCCTCCGGCACCGACGCCACGGCTAGGTTCACCGCCGCGCCCATGCTCTGTCGCATCGGCACCCCGCGCAGCAGCCCGGCCCCGACGACCGCGACCGCCGAGCCCAGGGCGACCGGCAGGGTCTTGCGGGTCAGCTCGGTCAGCCGGGCCTCGACGCCGGTGTTGGGGGCGTTGCGGCGGGCGGCGGCCATCGCGCGGCCGACCTCGGTGGCGTCGCCGACGGCGACGACCACGGCCGTCGCCTCGCCCACGGCGATGGTCGTGCCCTCGTAGAGCATGGACGACCGGTCCGCCGGGTCCGCCGCCACGACCGGCGCGGGGTCCTTGGGCACGGGCAGCGACTCCCCCGTCACCGACGACTCGTCGGCTTCCAGGCCCTCGCCGCGCAGCAACCGGCAGTCGGCGGGCACGACGTCACCGGCGGCGAGCCGCACGATGTCGCCGGGCACGAGGTCGTCGCCGTTGACCTCCCGCTCGTCGCCGCCGCGCACCACGGTGGCGCGCACGGCCGAGCGGGCCAGCAGGTCGGCCAGGGCGCGGTCGGTGAACACCTGCTGCACGCTGCCGATCAGCGCCGACACCCCGACCACGCCGCCGACCAGCGCCGCGTCGACCGGCGACCCCACGGCCGCCGACAGGGCCGCGCCGCCGGCCAGCACGGGCGTGAGCGGGTTGGCCAGCTCCGCCAGGAAAGCGCTGCCCAGGCTGGTGCCCACCGAGCGCTGCCGGGCGCCGCGCGCCCGCCTGCGCACCTCGCCGTCGTCGAGGCCGTCCGGTCCTGAGCCGAGCCGCTCCAGCACGGTGTCCACGGGCATGAGGTGCCACGGCTGGGCCACGCGCCGCTCCACGGCCGGCCCGCCCTGGCCGAGCCGACGCGCCCGCCACACGCCGTCCACGAACCCGATCGCCGAAGCCGTGTTGACCGCGCGGGACGCGCCCTCGGCGGGCTGGGCGCCGCGCGAGGTCAACGCCCCGACCGCGCCGATCCCGCTCGCGGCCTGGGCGAGCATGATCCCGTCCCGGGAGACCCGCCGGGCCGCCGCCACCGCCTCCACCAGCAGCACGACGGCGGTCGAGTCCTCGCCGACGACCACGTGCGCGCCCCACGGCGGCGGACCGCCGGCCCGGTGCACGCCCACGCCGCAGTCCGCCGCGCCCAGCGCCGTGCGGTGGTCGGACACGACCATCACCACGTGCCCCTCGGCCTGCAACCCGCGCACCGCGCCGACCAGGCCGCTGCCCGCGGGCACGGTGGTGTCGGCGTAGCGGGCGGGACCACCGGCCACGACCAGCCGCAACCCGGCTTCCCGCGCCGCCCCCACGATCGCGTCCACGATCGGCGGGGTCTCCACGTCCACGGCCAGCACCGCCTCCAGCCGGTCGCCGCGGGCCAGCCCCAGCACGTCGCCCTTGAGCTTCGCGCGCTCCCGGACCCCCTTGCGGCCCTTGACGTCCAGCTCGTCGACCGGCCCCAGCGCCCACTCGCCGTCCCGGCGGACCGCGCCCGGGTCGGCGGGGTCGAACAGCGCGAACGCGTGCCGGGCGGACTCGGCGGGGTCGGTGTCGGGCAGCGGCACCAGGTCGCTGAGCACCGAGCGGCCCGACCCGAGCGCGGACTCGTCCAGCACGAGCACGTCCACCGCGTCCAGGCCGCGCAGCACGGACCGCTCCATCACCAGCGTGCCGTGCCGGGCCAGCACCCGACCGAGCTGCGCGGCGAACGCGGCCTGCGCCACCGACGGCGCCTTGGGCAGGCTCGCGATCCCCAGTGCCATCGCCCGGCGCGGACCGGTGAACGGCGCGGCGGCCAGCCCCGCCGCCGCACCCGCGGCCAAGGCGCGGCGGGCGTAGCGGTCCACCGGGCCTTCGGGCACCGGCGCGGGCCGTTCCACCACGATCGGGTCGGCGGCGGCGTCGTCCGGCCCCTTGATCAGCCGGTTCTCGGCGGCGCACCACGCCTGCTCGTGCGCCTTGACCTCCCGCCACTGCTGGACGCGCTGGGCGATGTCGAGCAGGGTGCCCTCGCTGCGCGAGGCCAGGCCGTGCGCCAGGGCAGCGAGCACGGAGGTGGCGGTGTCGGCGCGTTCCCGGCCCTGGAGGCGGCCGGCGGCCAGTTCGCGCAGCTTGGGGTGCAGGTCGATGGCGGCGGTCAGGGCGGCCAGCTCACCGGGCAGCGGCGCCCACGGGGCGATCTTGGTGACGGCGGCCAGCAGCAGGCCGGCGGCGTCGGCGGCGAGCGTGGGCACCAGGCGGGTGCCCTTGAGCCCGTCGGCGGGGTGGTGCAGCTCGTCCTCGACCAGCCGCTCGTCCTCGGTGGCGGGCTCGGCCTCGGCGCGGCGGACCAGGTCGACCAGCTCGGCGGTGCGCGGCGGCGGGTCGGCCACGGCGACGATCACCCGCGAGGACGGGGCGTTCACCCGCGCCCACAGGACGCCGGGGTGCTGTTCCAGCGTGCGCTCGACCCGGGCGGCGACCTGCTTGCCCCGCGGCCCGTGCACGCCGTGGGCCTCGATGTGCAGGCGTCCCGGGCACGACCACACGTTGCGGCGGTCGCGGCGCAGCAGCGGGGTGCGCTCCAGCGGGGCGAGGGCGAGTCCCACCAGGCCCTTGGCCAGTCCGCCCGCCGCGCGCACGGGGTCGATGCCGAGGAGTTCCACCGTGCGTGGTTTCCCCCGCGCAGGGGATCTCAAGCCACTCGTTCGGGGCCGAACCTCAGGCGCAGCCGGGTGACGACGACGCCGACCAGAGGACGCGCGCCGCGCAGCCAGCCCAGCGGACCGTCGAAGTGCCACGACAGCCGCGCCGGCGCGACCCGGCCACGCACGCCCAGCGGTGTCCGCCGGGGCTGGCGCACCACGGCGCGGGCGGCGGCGGGCAGCCACCACCGGGCCGCGCGACCCAGGCGGGCGGTGGCGATCGTGCCGTGCTCGTCGTGGGCCAGGGCGGCGAACGGCGACGCCGGGGTCAGGTCGAAGTGCGCGAGCCGCTTGGGGATGTCCCACAACTCACGGCCACCGTCCCGCGAGGCCTCGCTGTCCACCCAGATCGCCACGATCCGCACCCCGCGCCGCACCGGCACCACCACCGCCAGCTCCCGGTAGGTCAGCACGCCACCCGGCCGGTAGTCCACGAACGCGGTCACGACCACCGTCCGGCCGCGCACGCTCAGCGGCCGGACCCCACCGGGCACCGCGTCGGCCCGCACCAGCCACACCGTCGCCCAGCACGCGCCGCGCAGCCGCCACGGTGGCGGCGGGTACCGCACTCACAGCTCCCGGGGCGGCTCGTCGGCCTCGCGCAGCACGACCAGGGCCGGGTGGTCGTCCGCGTCGAACTCGATCACCCCGGACTTGCCCGCCGCGAACGCCCGGTCGATCTCCACCAGCAGCTCCAGCAGCAGCTGCTCCGCGCGTTCCAGGGTGTCGGCGTGCGCCACGACGTACTCCCGCGCGCCACCGCGCTGGCCGTTGGCGTCACCCTGCAACTGGACCACCACCCCGCACGGTTTGGGCGGGTTGGCGGTCAGCAGGCGGGCCGCCCCGATGCGCAGCAGGAGGTCGGCCCGCACCAGGCCGCGGTCGTAAGTGGGGAGCCAGACGTGCGGCGCGGTCATGATCGGCACTGTAACGAGCAAGCCCGACTCCCGCCCGCCACGACCGTTAGCGCGCCGGGGTGAACGCCCA
Source organism: Saccharothrix sp. CCNWYY140 (assembly GCF_037401995.1). Lineage (NCBI taxonomy): Bacteria > Bacillati > Actinomycetota > Actinomycetes > Pseudonocardiales > Pseudonocardiaceae > Saccharothrix > Saccharothrix sp. CCNWYY140. Next base: position 6,778 of record NZ_JBBEGC010000161.1, on the reverse strand, counting down.
GTGGATGAGGACCGGCCGCTTGGGCGGACCGTCCTGGGCGTCGCCCTCGATGCCGGCGGCCACGATGCGGTCCAGGGTGTCCATGCCGTGGGTGACGCGGCCCAGGACGCTGTAGACGGGCCGGATGTTGGCGTGCGAGTGGACGATGAAGAACTCGCTGCCGTTGGTGCCCGGCCCCTGGTTGCCCATCGCGATCGTGCCGCGCGGGTAGGTCTCGGCGCCGGTGACCTCGTCGGCGAACCGGTAACCGGGGCCGCCCTCCTCCTGCCGGTAGATGTCCCCGCACTGCAACACGCCCAGCCGGGCGGAGTTGGTCAGGCGGAAGCACCGGGTGTCGTCGTAGAAGGAGCTGCGGATCAGGTGGACGAAGTTGTGCACCGCGCAGGACGCGACCGTGCGGTCCAGCTCGATGACGACCACGCCGTAGTTGGTGGCCAGGACGGCGGTGGCCGTGCCGCGGGTGGAGGCGGCGGGCCGGGGCGGCTTGACCGGCTTGGCGGCGGGGTTGTCGGGGGTGGGGATGAAGTCGCAGTGCTTGACCGGCTTCGTGGGCACGGGCTCGGCGGACGCGACGGGTGTGGCGAGGGCGGTGGCGATCAGGGCCAGGACCAAGGCGAACCTACGCATGACCCCCGAGGCTAACGCCCACCACCACCCCTACCGCCCCGATCACTTCGGCCCACCCAGCCCCGCCCGGCCAGCCAGCCCCGGCCAACCAGCCCCCGCCAGCCGGCACCGCCCAGCCCGCGCCGCCATCACCCCACCGCGCCAGCCACCGCGCGGCGCTCCCGTGACGGCGGCGGGGCGTGCGGGTCAGATCCAGCCCTCGTCCCAGGCCAGGCGGGCGGCCTCGTAGCGGGTGTGTGCGCCGAGCTTGGTCATCGCCGAGGACAGGTAGTTGCGCACGGTCCCGGCGGCCAGGTGGGCCTCCTGCGCGATCGTGGTGACCGTCCCGCCGCGCAGCGCGTACCGCAGCACGTCCAGCTCCCGCGCGGTCAGCGGGCAGGCGTCCTCGGTCAGGGCCGCCGCCGCGATCTCGGAGTCCACGTACCGGCGGCCGGCGTGCACGTCCCGCAGGATCGACGCCAGCTTCGCCGCCGGCGTCGTCTTGGGCACGAACCCGCGCACCCCGGCGCTCAACGCCCGCCGCAGCACCCCCGGCCGGGCGTGCCGGGTCACGATCACCACCGCCACCCCGGGCAGGTCCCGCACGGCCTCCGCCGCCAGCACCCCGTCCCGCTTCGGCATCTCCAGGTCGAACACGGCGATGTCCGGCCGGTGCGCCCGCACCGCGGCCACGGCGGCGTCCCCGTCGCTGGCCTGCACCACCACCGACAGGTCGTCCTCCAGCTCCAGCAGCGCCGCCAGCGCGCCCCGGATCAGGTCCTCGTCGTCGGCCAGCACGATCCGGATCACGTCCGCACCCGCCCGACCAGCTCGAACCCGTCCGGACCCGACGCGGCGGCCTCGACCAGCCCGCCCACGGTCGCGAACCGCTCCCGCAGCCCCGCCAGCCCCGCCCCCGACCCGTCGGACCCGCTCGGCCCGGCAAAAGACCCGCCCGAAGACCCACCCGACCCGTCCGCAGACCCGCCACGCCCACCGGAGGACCCGCCACGCCCGTCCGAGGACCCGGCCCGATCACCGGTCCGGGCGGGCTCGTCGAACCGGACGCCGTCGTTGCGCACCCGCACCGACACCTGCCCCTCCCCCACGTCGACCGCCACCGCGCACCGCCGCGCCCGGCTGTGCCGCAGCACGTTCGTCGTCCCCTCCCGCACCAGCGCCCCGAACAGCGGTTGCAGCGGCGGCGGCACGTCGGCCGCGTCACCGGTCACCGCTGTCTCGATGCCGGCCGCCCGCAGCACGCCCACCGCGTTGGTGATCTCGGTGCCCAGGCTGGCCCGCCGGTAGCCCTGCACCACGGCCCGGGTCTCCTTCAACGCCGTCCGGGCCAGCTCGGCCACCTCGTCGGCGTGCGTGCGGGCCAGGTCGTCGTCCCGGCCGATCAGGCGCGCGATCAGCTCACCCTTCAAGGCGATCGCCTGGAGGTGGTGGCCCTGGATGTCGTGCAGGTCCGCGGCGAACCGCAGCCGCTCCTCTGCCACCGCCAGCGCCTCGGAGGTCTGCCGGGCCTGGTCGAGCTTGAGCACCGCGTCCCAGAACCACAGCTGCACCCCCTCCCCGATCACGAACCCGACCACCAGCACGACCGGCATCACCAGCGAACCCACCAGGTCGTCGGACCACAGCACCCCGCCCGCGAGCACCACCGCCACCGTCCCCACCGCGACCAGCGGCCACCGCGACACCGCCGGCGTGGTGGCCACGACGTGCGCGATCACAGCCGCCGACAGCAGGTACCAGGCCATCGGCACCGGGACGCGGGTGCTCGCGTAGCCCAACGCCAGCAAGGCCACCCCGAACGTCGCCAGGTGCTCGGCGGTGCGGTGCTCGCCCCGGCCGATCCCGCCCATCGCCTGCTTGAGGTACCGGATGTGCTGGGCGGCCACGACGAGCACGGCCACCGCCAGCAGCGGGGTGCCGACCACGCCGTACTTGCCGGTGGACAGCTCCAAAGCGGTCACCATCGCCACCATGAATCCGGCGCCGATCACCGACCACCACGTCCAGCGCCGCAAGGTGCCGATCTGAGTCACCGCACGAATCTACGAGCCGGATCGCCCGATGTCTGCTGACATCTGTCACATCGACCGGTGTTCGCCGACACTGCCCGCCCGCACGTCCGTTCCCGAGCATTGGGTCCCATGAGGAACGCGGTGATCGACGTGACGGGCCTGCGGTGCCGTTACGGGGACTTCGAGGCGGTGCGCGGCATCGACCTCGAAGTGCGGCAGGGGGAACTGTTCGCGTTGCTGGGCACCAACGGCGCCGGCAAGACCACCGTCATGGAGGCCCTCGAAGGCCTGCGGGCGCCCAGCGGCGGACGGGTGCGGGTGCTCGGCGTCGACCCGCGCCGCGACCGGGCCGCGATCCGCGAACGGACCGGGATCGTGTTGCAGCACAGCGGTTTCCCGCCGGACCTGACGGTGCTGGAGATGGTCCGGCTGTGGCGGCGCGGCACCCCCGCCGACGCGCTGGAGCGCCTGGACCTCGCGCACCGCCGGGACGTGCGGATCAAGCAGCTCTCCGGCGGCGAGCGGCGGCGGCTGGACCTGCTGCTGGCCACGCTGGGCCGGCCCGAACTGCTGTTCCTGGACGAGCCGACCACCGGCCTGGACCCGGAATCGCGGCAACGCACCTGGCAGGTCGTGCGCGAACTGCTGGCCGAGGGCACGACCGTCGTGCTGACCACGCACTACCTGGAGGAGGCGGAGACCTTGGCGCACCGGCTGGCGATCCTGCACGAGGGGGTGGTGCGGGTGTCCGGGGCGCTGGTGGACGTGCTCGCCGCCCAGCCCGCGCGGATCTCGTTCGACCTGCCCGACCGGCTGGACGTGGGCGTGCTGCCGATGCTGGCCGGTGACGTCGTCCACGAGCCGTCGGGCCGGGTGCACGTGCGGACCCGCGAGTTGCAGGACGACCTGGAGTTGCTGTTGGGGTGGGCTCGACGCGACGGGCTGCGCTTGACCCGCCTGCGCGCGCACCACGCGTCCCTGGAGGACGTCTTCCACGCCGCACGAGGTGCCGCGTGATCGCCGCGCTGGGTGTCGCCGAGCTGAAGTTGCTGGCGCGCAACAAGATGGCCGCGACGATGGCGTTCGTCATGCCGCTCGCCGTGGGCGTGTCCTTCGCGCTGTCGATGGGTGATGACCAGTGGCCGATGGTGATCGGGCTGCAACTGCTGGCCACGCTGGGCTTCACGGTGTACGTGACGGTCACGACGGCGTTGGTGGCGCGCCGCCAAGACCTGTATTTGAAGCGCCTGCGCACCGGGGCCGCGTCGGACGCCGTGGTCCTGGCCGGGGTCCTGCTGCCGCCGGTGATGCTGGGGTTGGCGCAGACGGTGCTCCTGCTGGGCGTGAGCTTCGCCCTGGGCGCACCCGCCCCCAGCCGTCCGGACCTCCTCGCGCTCGCGGTGGTGGGCGGCCTGGCGGTGAGCGGCGCGGCGGGCGTGGCCACCAGCGGCATCACGGCGACGGCGGAACAGGCCCAGGTCACCACCGGTCCGTTCTTCTTCGGCCTGCTGGTCGGCGGGGTGTGGGCGGCGGCGACGCCGGACGCCCGAGCCCTGCTCACCCCGGGCGGCGGGGTGGCGGACCTGGTGGCCGGCGCGTGGGGTGCTCCGGTGGCCCTCGGCCCGGCCGTGCTGTCGGTGTTGGCCTGGACGGCGCTGGCCGCCGCGCTGTCGGTGCGCCTGTTCCGGTGGGACGCGCGGACGTGAACCGTCCTCCCGACGATTTGACAATGTGAAAATTCCTTCTGCGAAAGAATGTTCACAAAGATCGACATCATTCCGGTGTTGTTGTGAAGTGGTTCACACCCAGCTTCACCGACGGTCACGTGGGACCGCTCTGCTGACCCGACACGTCGGGCCGGAGCGGTCCCGCCGCCGGAGCGCGGACGCCCCACCCGACGGGAGGGAGCAACCGTGGAACGTCGTACCTTCCTGCGCGCCGCCGTCGCCGGTGGCGGTTCGATGGCGTTCGGCTTCACGCTCTGGAGCGAAGCGCTGGCCTACCCCGCCCAGACCGGCCCCAGCCCGTACGGGGCGTTGCAGGCCGCCGACGCCAACGGCATCCAACTGCCCCAGGGCTTCACCAGCCGCGTGATCGCCCGCTCGACCCAGACCGTGCCGGGCACCAACTACGTCTGGCACAGCGCCCCCGACGGCGGCGCCTGCTACGCCGACGGCACCGGCTGGATCTACGTGTCCAACGCCGAGATGGCCGCGCCCGCCGGTGGCGCCGGCGCGGTGCGTTTCTCCTCGACCGGCCAGATCACCGGCGCCTACAGCATCCTCACCGGCACCAACCGCAACTGCGCGGGCGGCGACACACCGTGGGGCACCTGGCTGTCGTGCGAGGAAGTCGACCTCGGCTACGTCTACGAAACCGACCCGTTCGGCGTGAACCCAGCCGTCCGCCGCCCCGCGATGGGCCGCTTCAAGCACGAAGCCGCCGCATGCGACCCTGACCGCAAGGTCATCTACCTGACCGAGGACGAGAGCAACGGCTGCTTCTACCGCTTCGTCCCGACCACGTGGGGCGACCTGTCCACCGGCACCCTCCAGGTCCTCCGCGAGGTCAACGGCGTGCTCTCGTGGGCCAACGTCCCCGACCCCGACGGCAACCCCACCCGCACCCGCCGCCAGGTGTCCGGCGCAAAGGTCTTCAACGGCGGCGAAGGCGCGTACTACCGCAACGGCACGTGCTTCTTCACCACCAAGGGCGACAACCGGGTGTGGGCGTACAACGCGGTGAACAACACCATCGCCATCGCCTACGACGACAACCTCACCTCCAACCCCCCGCTCACCGGCGTCGACAACATCACCGGCGCGGCCGTGGGCGACCTGTACGTCGCCGAAGACGGCGGCAACATGGAGATCTGCGTGATCACCCCGACCGACGTGGTGGCCCCGTTCCTGCGGATCACCGGCCAGTCGTCGTCGGAGATCTGCGGCGTCGCGTTCAACCCGGCGGGCAACCGGCTGTACTTCTCGTCGCAGCGCGGCACGACCGGGTCGAGCAGCGGCGGCATCACCTACGAGGTGACCGGCCCGTTCCGCACCTCTCTCTGATCCTTTGGGGCCTGGGGGCCTTGGGCCGAACCCAACCCCCAGGCCCCGGCCGGTTCGGACCCCCGCAGCCCTTCCCGTGAAGAACCTCCCGATCGGGCGCTGTGTACGACAACCGGCAACCACTAGCCTCCGGACGCGACCCCTGCCGAGCGCCCCCTCGAAAGGACCCGAGTCGATGCGCCTCACCAGATTCCGCACCGCCGCCCTGGTCGCCGCCACCACCCTGCTCACCCTGACCGGCATCACCACGGCCTCCGCCTCCCCCACCGAACAGGACCCGGTCCACCAGCCCGCCGCCGACACCCCGGTCACGGTCCTGGTGACCAAACTCAGCCACTCCGAAGCCGCCGCCCGCTTCCGCGCGGCCGGCATCACGTGGTCGTCCAGCGGAAATTGCAGCGACAGGTACAACTCCACCTGCACCAGCTTCGAACAGATCAACCTGACCACGGTCCAGGGAGCCGAAACCCTGAAGCGCGCCAGCGGCTGCGCCCTCAACATCACGGGCGGCACCGAGACCGGACACGCCAGCGGCACTTACAGCCACTGGAACGGGTACAAGCTCGACTACAGCCTTTACACGTGCGTGGGCAACTACATCAGGAACAACTTCACGTACATCGGCAGCAACAAGTGGCGCTCGGGGTCGGGCAACATCTACTTCCTCGAAAGCAACCACTGGGACGTCACGTACTACAACTGCGGCGGCTGCTGAGCCTCCGAGCCAGGTTTTAACCCCCCGCTCACCGTGTCGTGCCGACGCAACCCTGTTGCGCTCACTTTACTCTGCACTGAAGCTATAGAGATAATCGCACCAACGCCCACGCTGCGCCGAAAGCACCCTGCCTGAATGGCGGGGTGCTCCGCGCCGAAGGCGCGAGCCGAAGCGGCTAGCGCCCACGGGAAGGGCCTCGGTTTCTTTTCCCGTCCGGCCTGGGCGAAGCCCAACCACGCTTGGTCCGTTTTCGCAACCAGCTTTTCCGGTTGCGAAAACGGACCAAGTGTGGTTGCCTCCGGCAGGTCGGACGGGGAAAGAAATCGACGCCCTTCCCCCCGGGGGCCTGCCGCGCGGCG
>NZ_JBBEGC010000160.1:0-14277 GCF_037401995.1 Saccharothrix sp. CCNWYY140 | reverse complement strand
CATACGGGGATGACACAAGCAAGAAGCCCAAGTTGAGTTGTGTCCTCCCCGGCGGACTGCCCACTCGGCAAGGCCGGCGGACTGCCTGCTCGGCAAGCCCGGCGGACTGCCTGCTCGGCAAGGCCGGCGGACAGCTTGCCCGGCAAGGCCGGCGGACAGCTTGCCCGGCAAGGCCGGCGGACAGCTTGCCCGCCGGCTTCGCCGGGTCGGGGTGATCCCGACTCAGTAGCGGTAGTGCTCCGGCTTGTACGGACCCTCCACCGCCACGCCCGCGTACTCCGCCTGCTTCTTGGTCAGCTCCGTCAGGTGCACGTCCAGCGCGTCGAGGTGCAGCCGCGCCACCTTCTCGTCCAGCAGCTTCGGCAGTCGGTACACCGACCGCCCGTACTGGCCCGGCTTGGTGAACAGCTCGATCTGCGCCAGCACCTGGTTGGCGAACGAGTTGGACATCACGAAGCTGGGGTGCCCGGTCGCGTTCCCGAGGTTCATCAAGCGCCCCTCGGACAGCACCAGGACCGAGTGCCCGTCCGGGAACACCCACTCGTGCACCTGCGGCTTGATCTCGATCCGCCGGATGCCCGGCACCTTGGCCAGGCCCGCCATGTCGATCTCGTGGTCGAAGTGCCCCACGTTGCCGACGATGGCGTTGTGCTTCATGCGCGCCAGGTGCTCGACGCCGATCACGTCGACGTTGCCGGTGGTGGTGATGAAGATGTCGCCGCGTTCGACGACCTCGTCCAGCCGCCGCACCTCCAAGCCGTCCATCGAGGCCTGCAACGCGCAGATCGGGTCGATCTCGGTCACCACGACCCGCGCGCCCTGCCCGCGCAGCGAGTCCGCCGCGCCCTTGCCGACGTCGCCGTACCCGCACACCACGGCGAGCTTGCCGCCCAGCATCACGTCCGTGGCCCGGTTGAGGCCGTCGGCCAGCGAGTGCCGGATGCCGTAGCGGTTGTCGAACTTCGACTTGGTCACCGAGTCGTTGACGTTGAAACCGGGGAACAGCAGCTCGCCGGCCTCGGCCAGCTTGTAGAGCCGGTTCACGCCGTTGGTGGTCTCCTCCGACACGCCCCGGATGCCGGCGGCGATCCGGGTGAACCGCTGCGGGTCGTCGGCGATGCTGTCGGCCAGGGTCGCCAGGATGATCCGGTACTCCTCGCCGTCCTCCTCGACCGCGCGCGGCACCGCGCCCGCCGCCTCGAACTCGACGCCCTTGTGCACCAACAGGGTCGCGTCGCCGCCGTCGTCCACCATCAGGTTCGGCCCCTCGTCGAACCCGAAGATCTTCTCGGCGCACCACCAGTACTCCTCCAGCGTCTCGCCCTTCCAGGCGAACACCGGGGTGCCCTTCGGCTCCTCGACCGTGCCGTCCGGCCCGACGACGACCGCGGCAGCGGCCTCGTCCTGCGTGGAGAAGATGTTGCAGGACGCCCAGCGCACCTCCGCGCCCAGCGCCACCAGGGTTTCGATCAGCACGGCGGTCTGCACGGTCATGTGCAGGGACCCGGCGATGCGCGCGCCGCGCAACGGCTGGGCCGCCGCGTACTCCCGGCGCAGCGCCATCAGGCCGGGCATCTCGTGCTCGGCCAACCGGATCTGGTGCCGGCCCGCCTCGGCCAGGGCCAGGTCCGCCACCGCGAACTCCAGGCCGCCGACCGTCTTCAGCTTGTCACTCATGTGTCCTCAGTCCAATGTGGAGGAACCGCCGGGCACGCCGAACTCCGCTCGCGGCAGAGCGCGAGCGGTGGGCACGACGGGGTGAACCGTCAGTTCGGGGGCCTGCCCAAAGCGGAACCTCCTGTGGTCAGGAGGCGCCCTTGGGTCGAGTGAGCGCGGACCGAGCGTGGCGGACCTCCCGGGTCCGTCGCAGCGCCTCTCGGCCGCGGTTCCCAGGATGGCCAGAACACGCCGGCGGTGTCAACCCAGCCGGCTCAACCCGATGTCCCGGAACAGCTGCACGGCCTCCCGGGTCACCGAACGCAGGCCCGGCACCCGGGACATGGCGAGCAGCTTGCCGATCAGCGGAGTGCTGCGGGTGATCAGCGTCCGCGTGTTGCGCTGCCCCTCGGACTTGTCGTGCACCCAGTACAGCACCACGCCCATCTGGAACAGCCACAGCAGTTCCGGCAGCTCCTCGCGCAGCTTCGGGTCGACCTTCACGCCCTCCAGCAGCCGCCGGTGGATCGAGATCGCGGTCTCGCGCGCGGTGCCCGACTCGGTGGAGAACGGGCTGAGCGGGCTGTTCGGGTCGATCGCGTTCTTGAAGAACTGCACCGCGAACTCGTGGTAGGGCGCGGAGATGTCCAGCCACACCAGCAGCACCGCCGTCAGCCGGGAGGTGAAGTCGGCGTCGGCGTCGAACAGGGCGGCGGAGGCCTGCCGGTGGGCCTCCGCCATCTGGTCGTAGAAGCCCTGGACCAGGTGTTCCTTGGACGGGAAGTAGTAGTAGGCGTTGCCGACCGACACCCCGGCTTCCTTCGCGATGGCCCGCATCGTCGTGCGGTCGTAGCCGTGCTCGCGGAACAGGCGCAGGGCCGTGTCGACGATGAGGGCCCGCGTCTGCTCACCCTTGGCAGGTTTCTCCACAGCTCTCATCCTTGGTCATCGCGCGCAGCCGGTCGGCCAGTTCGGTCGCGGCACGCAGGAACACGCGGTGCCCCGACCGGCTCATCCGGTTGGCCATCGGCCGCCACGCCCGCAACGCCCACAGACATACCAGCCACGCCCGCTCCCCGCGGTAGACCTCGCCCCTGCCGCCGATGACGGTGATCACCTTCAGGGTGTCGGCGTGGTCGAGGTCGGGGAACCGCCGCCGGGCCTGCTCGGAGTTCGCGGGGACGAACTCCAGCCGCACCAGCTGCTCCTGCCGCGCCAGCCACCCCTTGGCCCGGCGGCAGAACGGGCAGTCCGCGTCGTAGAGGACGGTCAGACGAGCGCTCCGCCCGACGGCTGGTGAGGTACCCGGCCCGGCGACCGGGGTGATGGCCGGCGAGGCGCTCGACGCGGCGGCGGGCGGTGCACCCGGCCCGGCGGCCGGCAGCGTGCCCGGCCCGGCGGCGGACGGGGCGCTCGTGCCGGTGGCCGGGTCGGTGGTCGGGGTGGTCATGCGAGCTTGGTGTAGGCGTCGGGGCCGACTGGCGGCAGGTCTTGGGCCTGGTGCAGGCTGCGGCGGCGCATGCGGCCGAGCACGAAGACGTTGCCCAGGTGCAGGATGCCCAGCACGATCAGCACCGTCCCGACCTTGACCGACAGCGTCTCGAACACCTCCCGGGTCTGGCCGACCGCGTCCGCGGTGCGCAGGTACCAGGCCACGAAGCCGAAGTTGACCAGGTAGAAGCCGACCACCAGCAGGTGGTTGACCGTGCGGGCCAGCTCCTCGTTGCCGCCGAAGACGTCGACCAGGAAGACCTTGCCGTTGCGACTGAGCGTGTTCCCGACCCAGATGGTCAGACCGATGCTGAGCAGCAGGTACAGGACGTAGGTGAGGACCAGCGGGTCCATGTTCTCCCCCTTTTGAACGTGTTCAACTCCAGTGCTGCCGAGCGTACGCCCAGTTTTTGAACATGTTCAAGAGGCGATTTCCGGCCTATGCAACTTGTTGCACAGCAACTCGGCGCACATATACGGTCGGGACATGGGCATGGCGTACTCGCGTTTCGTGGCACTGGGCGACAGCCAGACCGAGGGCATCGGCGACGGCGACGACCTGACCGGCCACCGGGGCTGGGCCGACCGGCTCGCGCAGCGGCTGGCGGCGACCGAGCCGAGCCTGACCTACGCCAACCTGGCCGTGCGCGGGAAGCTGGCGGTCGACGTGCGGCGGGAGCAGCTCGCACCGGCGCTCGCGCTGCGGCCCGACCTGGCCAGCGTCGTGGCCGGGATGAACGACCTGCTGCGGCCGAAGTTCTCCGCGGCCGAGGTCGGCGGGCACCTGGAGGCGGTGTTCGAGGCGCTGACCGGCGCGGGCGCGCACGTCGTGACGGTGACCTTCCCGGACATCGGCGTCGTGACCCCGCTGGCCCGGCCCCTGCGCCCGCGCGTGCTGGCGCTCAACGCGGCCATCCGGGCGGCGGCGGGACGGCACGGGGTGACGGTGGTGGACACCCACCCGTACCCGGCGGTGTGCGACGCCCGGCTGTGGAGCGCGGACCGGTTGCACGCCAACGCCGCGGGGCACGCCCTCATCGCCGACGCGGTCGCGCACGGCCTGGGACTGCCCGGCAGCGACGACTCCTGGCGGCGGCCCTTCCCGGACCCGGCCGCACGGGCCACCGCGTCGACCGAGCTCCGGTGGTTGGCGGGCTTCCTGGCGCCGTGGCTGCTGCGCCGGGTGCGCGGCCGGTCGTCGGGCGACGGCCGGACCGCCAAGCGCCCGGACCTGCTGCCCCTCCCCTAGCTCCGGGCGGCCCCGCGGTGGGAGCCGCCCGGAGCCGAGCGGGCTAGTGACCGAAGCGCCGGCGTCGAGCCAGGGCGACGCACGCGCCACCCAGCAGGACGAGCAGGGTGCCGACCGGGATCAGCCACGCCGTGCGGGAACCGGTGGACGCCAACGGCTTCTGCTGGTCGGCGGCCAGCGGTGCCGTGGTGGTCGTCGTGGTCTGCGCGGCGGTCGTCGTTGTGGTCGCCGGTGTCGTGGTGGTCGTCGGGTTCGTGGTCGTCGTCGGGTTCGTGGTCGTCGTCGGGTTCGTGGTCGTCGTCGGCGTCGTGGTCGTGGTGCTGCCCGACGTCGTGGTGGTGCTGCCCGAGGTCGTGGTCGTGGCCGATGTCGTCGTGGTGGTCGTCGTCGACGTCGTGGTGCCAGACGTTGTCGTCGTCGTGGTGGTCGGCGACGTTGTCGTCGTGGTCGGTGAGGTCGTGGTGGTCGTCGTCGTGGTCGTGGTGGTGGTCTTGGTGCCGCAGGCGTACCAGTGGCTGATCTCCGCCGGCTTGCCCGAGCTGGCCAAGGGCGCGTGCATGTCCAGCCACGGCAGGTCGCCGAGGCCCTTGTAGACGTTGTAGGCGTTGGTGCCCTTCACCACGACGCCGGTCAGGGTGTACCCCTCCGGCACGGCGGTCACGTCGAGGTACGTGCCGTCGTCGTTCGACGTGACCGAGATGATCTCGCCGGCGAGACCGGCGTCCGCGCACGTCGTGGCGTTGCCGGCGTAGGCGGTGGCGCGGGGGTCGCCGGAGACCGGGGGCGGGTCGTCCGGCGGTTGGGCGTTGGCTGTGCCGAACCACACCACACCGGCGGCGAGCAGGCAGGCCGCCAACTGGCAGGTCCGGGCGAGGGTCGTGCGCACGTCGTCCTCCAAGATCGGCTTCGGCCCACCGCGCAGGGGACGCGCGAGGGCAGCCGGTGGGGACGCGGAGTTACGGCGGCACCCGCAACGATGCGGACCAGAAAGCTTGGCCACAGCTGGAGCGACTCAGCGCGCACAGGACGGCACAACCACTCGAACCGGTGAGGACTTTCCCTCCATCGCGGGGTCAGAGCAACGTCAGCTGCTCCTGATCCACCCCGCGCGGTCCGGACACGGTCGTGGGCAAGCTCCCCTCGGGCCACACGCCGTCGTCGTCACCGGGCACGCCGACCGCATCGCGACCACCTTTCACGTCCAAGCCGTGGCGGCGCAACAGCGGCTCGATGCGATCGGCCAGCCACCGCCGGTAGCGAGCGTCCACATAGGACCCACGGGCGTAGAGCCTGCGGTACGTGTCGGCCAGGTCGGGCCGTGATGCGACCAGCCACCGAGCGAACCACTCGCGCGCGCCGGGCCGCAGGTGCAGCGGCAGCACGGTGACCCCGCTCGCGCCCGCCGCGGCGATCTGCGCCAGCAACCCGTCCAACTGCTCCTCCGAGTCGGTCAACCCGGGCAGCACGGGCGCGACGAACACCCCGCACGGCAACCCGGCGTCCCGCACCCGGCGCACCAACTCCAGCCGCGCCTGCGGACTGGGCGTGCCGGGCTCCAGCCCCGACTGCAACTCCCGGTCCAGCAACGCGATCGACACGCCCAACCCCACCGGCACCGACGACGACACGTCGGCCAGCAGCGGGATGTCCCGGGACAGCACGGTCCCCTTGGTGAGGACGGAGAACGGCGTCCCGGAGTCCGCCAGCGCCTTGATGATCCCCGGCATCAACGCGTACCGGCCCTCGGCCCGCTGGTACGGGTCGGTGTTGGTGCCCATCGCCACGTGCTCGCGCCGCCACCGCTTCGACTTCAACTGCCCGGTGAGCACCTCGACCGCGTTGACCTTGACCACGACCTGGCTGTCGAAGTCGTGCCCGGCGTCGAGGTCGAGGTAGGTGTGGGTGTTGCGGGCGAAGCAGTTGTGGCTGACCAGGCCGTTGGCCACGAAGTCGCCGGTGCCGGTGCTGATGTCGTAGAGCGTCCGGTTCACCCCCAACGCCTCGACCGACACCACACCCAGCCGCGCGGTGGTCGGCACCGGCACGCCCTCCACGGCATTGCCGCGCGCCACCGCCGGGCCGACCAAGTGCAGGAACCGCAGCCGCTCCGCCAGCCCGCCCGTGATGCGCACCCCGCGCACCTCGATCACGTGCATGATCTTCAAGCGCATCAACGCCATCACGGCCGCCTCGAACACCGAACTGTCCGAAGAGGACATGACCAGCTCGCCGCCGGTCGCCGAGCCGCGCGCGTCGAACAACCCCGCCAGGAACCCCTTGGACCACTCGTCGTCCGGCGTGGTCGGCCACTCGACCAACTCGCCGTCGCGCGGCACCCGGCCCCCGGCGTACTCCTGCGCCCGCGCCAGCACCTCCGGGGCGGAGGGCAGCCCGCCGCGCACCACGCCCCACAGGTAGCCGCGCCGGTACTCCCCGGTGCGCGCGGGCGGGACGGCGAACCGGCCGGTGCCGACCAGCCGGGTGCCCTTGGTCAGGAACGGCCGCTCCTCGAAGTCGGCGCAGCGGCCCGGGGTCACGTGCTTCCAGCCGTCGTCGGTCAGGAACCGGTGGTCGCCGCTGGCGACGACCTGGGTGCCGTCCTCCAGGGTCACGCGGTAGGCCGGTTTCACCGTCGTCCAGTGCGCCTGGACACGGGTTGTGACGAAACGACCCTGGTGCGTGCCGATCACCTCCTCGCCCAGCGCCAACTCGGCGATCGGCTTGGTGCGGCCGTTGGCCAGCAGGACCGGGGTGTCGCCGGACAGGCAGTAGGTGCAGCCGTGGGTGCACCCGCGGTACGGGTTGACCGTCCAGGAGAACGGGAGCCGCCCGCCGGGCACCTTGTTGAGCACGGACTTGGCACGGACCTCGTGGAACACGACGTCGGCGAAGTCCGGAGTTCGTACGCTGCGAACCAGTCCCGGCAACCCCGGCAGGGCCTGCTGCCGGTCCGCCCCGTCCTTCTGACCGTCCCATCGCATGCCCACATTCGAACACGTGTTCGAACGACCGTCAAACGGAGTACTGGTGTCGCTACTGGACGTCATCCTGGTGCCCTTCAACACCCCCGCGGTCACCGTCGGCGGGGTTTCCACCAGCTGGGGCGAGGTGGCGGGTTTCGTCACGGGCGCCCTGTGCGTGTGGCTCGTCGCCCGCCAGAACCCGTGGAACTGGCCGATCGGCATCCTCAACAACCTCGCCTTCCTCGTGCTGTTCGCGGCCAGCGGCCTCTACGCGGACTCGGGGCTCCAGGTCGTCTACATCGTGTTGGCGCTGTACGGGTGGTGGGCCTGGTTGCGCGGCGGCGAGGACCACACCGCACTGCCGGTCAGCCGCACCACCACCGGCCAGTGGTGGGCGCTGCTGGCCGCCGGTGTGGCCGGGACGCTGCTGATCGCCTGGGTGCTCATGACGTTCACCACCTCGACGGTGCCGTGGGCGGACTCGGTCACGACGGTGCTGTCCCTGCTGGCCACCTGGGGCCAGACCCGCAAGAAGCTGGAGTGCTGGTGGCTGTGGATCGCCGCCGACGTGATCTACGTTCCGTTGTACGCCTACAAGGACCTCTGGCTCACGGCGATCCTGTACGTGGGTTTCATGGCGCTGTGCGTGCTGGGTTTGCGCAACTGGACACGGGCGCTGCGCTCGGACGCGGTCGCGGCATGACCTTCGAGCACGCGTTGGTCCTGGGGAAGTTCTACCCGCCCCACCGGGGTCACCACCACCTCGTCCGAACGGCCGCCGCGCGCAGCAAGCGGGTGACCGTGGCGGTGCTGGCTTCCAGCGTCGAGTCCATCCCGCTGGAGTCCCGGGTGGCGTGGCTGCGGGCGGAGCACGTGGACGAGCCGGGGGTGGTCGTGCTGGGCGACCTGGACGACCACCCGATGGACTTCCACAGCGACACCGTGTGGGAGCTGCACATGGGCGTGGCGCGGGCGGTGCTGGCGCGGCGGGCGATCCTGGACGGCTCGCCGGCGTCGGCGGCGGTGGACGCCGTGTTCTCCAGCGAGGCGTACGGCGAGGAGATGGCCAAGCGCCTGGGCGCGCGGCACGTGCCCGTGGACCCGGACCGGGTGGCGTTCCCGGTGTCCGGGACGGCGGTGCGGGCGTCCGTCGCCGACCACTGGGACATGCTGGCCCCGGCGGTGCGCGCCGGGCTGTGCGCGCGGATCGTCGTGCTGGGCGCGGAGAGCACCGGCACCACGACCCTGTCCCGCGCGCTCGCCTCGGCGTTGGACGCGTCCTGGATACCCGAGTACGGACGGGAGCACACCGAGCACAAGTTGACCGCCGCCAGGGCTTTCGCGCCCGAGGCGTCGCTGGACAGTCTCGTGTGGACACTCGGCGACTTCCACGACGTGGCCTCGCGGCAACGCGAACTGGCCGACACGGCGGCGGTCGAACGGCCGGTCCTGGTGTGCGACAACGACTCCTGGGCCGCGTCGGTGTGGGGTCACCGGTACCTGGGGCGCCCGATCACCGTCGATGCCCACCGGCCCGCGCTCTACGTCCTGACCGACCACGAGGGCGTGCCGTTCGAGCAGGACGGGTGGCGGGACGGCGAGCACCTCCGGGCGTGGATGACCGGGCTGTTCGAGGAGGGGTTGGCGGCGCGGGGCGTGCCGTGGGTGAAGGTGACCGGGTCGCCGGAGGAGAGGGTGGCGCAGGCCCTGGCCGCGTCCAGGGCCGCGGTCGCCGACCACTTCACCTTCGCCGACCCGCTGGGCTGAGCCCGGCTCAGACGGTGACCAGGACCTGGTCCAGCGACTTGCGGACCAGGTTCGGCACCACGCAGTCCTCCGCCGGGTAGCCGACCGGGATCACCGCGAACGCCTTCTCGTTGCGCGGCCGTCCCAGCACCTCGCCGAGGAACTTCATCGGCGACGGCGTGTGCGTGAGCGCGGCCAGACCCGCCAGGTGCAGGGCCGTCAACAGCATCCCGACCGCGATGCCCACCGACTCGTCGACGTAGTAGTGCTTGCGGCTCTCGCCGTTCTCGTCCAGGTAGTAGCGCTGCTGGAAGACGACGATCAGCTCCGGGGCGTCGGTCAGGTGCGGCTTGACGTCGTCGGTGCCCAGGGGCCGCAGGGCGTCCAGCCACTCGTCGCCCAGGCGCCCGGCGTAGGAGATGCGCTCCTCGTTCTCGGCCGCTTCCCGGACCGCCTTGCGCACCTCGGGGTCCACCACGCGCACGAAGGTCCAGGGCTGCTGGTGCGCGCCGCTGGGCGCGGTGGAGGCGACGGCGATCGCGTCGAGGACGACCCGCGTCGGGACGGGGTCGGTGGAGAACATCCGCACGGTCCGGCGCTCGTCCATGCGGCGGCGCAGGTCGGCGGCGGTCGCCAGGGACTGCTCGACCGGCATCCGCGCGGGCCGGTAGGGGACGGGGTCGAACGGCCGGCCGTGGAGGGGAGTCCAGTTCGTCACGCCTGCGACTGTGGCACCGGGCCGGCGCGCGCAGAAGGGTCGAGCCCGAAATTCGGGGCAAAGTGTCCGCTTTTCGAACGCTCTGGCCGGTGCGGCAGGATGTGCCCGTGCACGCCAAGGACCTCCTCGCAGCTCACGGCCACGGGCACGGCCGCCACACCGAACCCTCCTCCGCGCCCGTCCGCAGACTGCTGCTGGTCCTGCTGCTGCCGCTGGTCCTGGCGACCGTCGTCGGCGCGCTGCTGCTCTACCCGTTCGGCCGCGAGCAGCCCACCGGCGCGGAGGTCGGCATCACGCAGACGCCCGTCCGGGGCGTGGTCACGCAGGTCAGCAAGGGCGGGTGCGGTCCGGAGGGGGACCAGCCCGGTGCGAGCGGGTGCACGCTGGTCGCCGTCAAGATGTCCGACGGGGCGGCGGCCGGGCGCGAGGTGCGCATCCCGGTGCCCGACCAGCCGTCCTCGCCGACCTTCGCCGTCGGCGACGAGGTGGTGCTGGCCTTCGGCGGCGGCGACCCGACGTCCAACACCTCCTACCAGCTCGCGGACTTCCAGCGCGGCGTGCCGATGGCCCTGCTGGCGGTGCTGTTCGCCGCCGCCGTCCTGCTGCTGGGCCGGTGGCAGGGCCTGGCCGCGCTGGGCGCGCTGGTGTTGAGCTTCGTGGTGCTGGTGCTCTTCGTGCTGCCCGCGCTGCTGGCCGGTGAGAACCCCGTGACGGTGGCGGTCGTCGGCGCGGGCCTGATCATGTTCATCGTCCTGTACCTGACCCACGGCGTCTCGGCCCGGACGTCCACGGCCGTGCTGGGCACGCTGGTCAGCCTCGCGCTGATCGGCGTGCTGGGCGTGGCCTTCACGGCGTTCGGCAAGCTCACCGGCCTGGACCAGGACACCGCGAACCTGGTCTCCGTCCTGGGCCACGGCATCGACACGCGGGGCCTGCTGCTGGCGGGCACCATCATCGGCGCGCTGGGCGTGCTGGACGACGTGACCGTCACCCAGACCAGCGCTGTGTGGGAGTTGCGCCGGGCCAACCCCGCGATGGGGTTCCGCGAGCTGTACGCGGCCGGCTCCCGGATCGGCCGCGACCACCTGGCCTCGGTGGTGAACACCCTGGTCATGGCCTACGCCGGCGCCGCCCTGCCGCTCCTGCTGGCCTTCTCCCTGTCCGGCCGGAGCCTCACCGAGATCCTCACCGCCCAACAGGTCGCGCAGGAGGTCGTGCGGACGCTGGTGGGCAGCATCGGCCTGGTCGCCGCCGTCCCGATCACCACGGCCCTGGCCGCCTTCGTGGCCGGCCGCGAAGACGTCCCCGAGCCCGTCGTCGAGCCCGAGGTCGAGGTCGACGACGAGTGGGACGAGGAGCCCGAGGACGACCAGCCCCCGTCCCGCTTCGAACGCATCACCGGCGACCTGCGCACCGGCTACGACCCGTCCAAGGGTCCCTGGCGGCGCGTGTAGGGATCGTCAGGTCGCGGCGATGTCGAGCCTTCCGATCTTGTTCGCCGTCAACAGGCCGAACCACACCGAGCCGGGCTCGGTCACGTTGATGTCGCACGGGTAGGACGCCGACGACGGCGTGCTCCACATCCGCACCTCGTGCGTGACCGGGTTGAACCGCGCCACCTGGTTGCCCAGCCCGAAGGCCGCCGGGAAGCTGACCGAGAAGTAGATGTTGCCGTCACTGGCCTCCGCGATCGGACCCGGCATCGGCAGCGGGTTGCCGATGCTGCCCACCAGCAGGCCGCCCAGGATGCTGGTCAGCAGGCCGTTCACGCCCAGCAACGGGTACTCGGTGATGGCGCCCGTGGTCGGGTCGATGCGGGCGATCTTCATGCCCAGCGACTCGCCCACCCAGATCGTGCCGTCCCGCGCGGTGCGCACGCCCACCGGGAACGAGTTGGGCGTCGGCATCGTGTATTGGGTGAACACGTGGGTGTCCACGTCCAGGGTGGCGACCTTGTTCAGCTGCGGCAGGTCGAAGACCACCGTGCGCGCCGGGCCGGGCTTGATGATGCCGAACAGCGCCCCGACCTGGCCGAGGATCTCGCCGGGCACGCGGAACTTGCTCCACTGCCCTGTCGAGGGGTCGTAGCGGCCGATCGAGTCCAGGCCGCCGAGCGTGAACCACAGCGCCCCGTCCGCGCCGCGCGCCAGGTCGTTGGCCAGGCCGAGCCCGCTGTGCAGGGGGATGTTCAAGGCCTCGGTGCTGAACGCGTTCGCCCAGGGCAGCGGGAACTCCGTCATGCTGCCGTCGTCGGTGTTCACCCGCAGCAGGCTGTTGCCGGTGACCTGCGGCATCCACAGGTCGCCCGAGAGGTCGAGGTCCATGCCGCCGGGCACGGACAACGGCATCGGTGTGGAGAAGTTGGCGAACTGGCCGGTGGCCGGGTCGAAGCGGGCGACCTGGCTGCTCAGGTACTGCTCGACCCACAGCGCGCCGGTGTGGTCGAACTCGACTTCGCACACACCGCCGACCGGGATCGACGACGGCACCGGTCCGTACTCGGTGATCGGGCCGGCCGCCCCGGCCGTGCCCGTGATCGGGACGAGGATCGCGACGACGAAGGCGGTGGACAACCGCCGTAACAGGGGCTGCATGGTCGGCTCCGAGGGGTCGGGGCCCCGATGCTAGGACGCCCGACCCACCCCTGATGTCACACGATCGAGTGGCTCAGCTCGCGAGGAACGCGAACAACAGCGCAACCGCCGCCGGCACCGCCTGCACGAACAGGATCCGACGACTCGCGGTCGCCGCGCCGTACAGCCCGGCCACGATCACGCACAGCAGGAAGAACACGACGAACGCGTACCCCACGTCACCGCCCCGGACCAGGCCGAACACCAGGCCGGCGGCGAGGAACCCGTTGTAGAGCCCTTGGTTGGCCGCCATCACCTTGGTCCCGGCGGCGAACTCCTCCGTCGTCCCGAACGCGGCCCGTCCACGCGGGGAGGTCCACAGGAACATCTCGAGCACCAGGATGTAGACGTGGATGGCCGCGACCAGCGCGGTGAACACGTTCGCGGCGATCTGCACGGCGGGTACCGTACCGGCATGCTGCGGACCGTGCTGAGCACGACCGCCCGTGTCGCGGGCGGCCTGGTGGCCGGCGTGCTGGCACTGCCGCGCATCGCCGACGCACTGGACAAGCTGACCCCTCTGGCCGACGCACTCCCCCAGCTAGCCGAGCTACGAGGCACCCTGGACCGCTTGGAGCAGCTGGCGACCTTCCTGGCCGGCGAACTACCCGAGGCCCTGCACCAGATGGAAGCCGTCCACGCCCAGCTGGTCGACTTGGAACCCAAGATCACCGCACTGGCCGGCAACACAGGCCAGCTGGACGAGTCGATCCGCGTCCTGGCCGCCGCCCTGGGCCCGTTGCAGGGCACCACAGAACGCCTGGGCCGACTAGTAGACCGCCTCCCCGACCGTCGCCGCCGCAACCAGGCCCTACCGGGATAATCACCCCCGTGGGACGCACCCGGAAAGCCGACGAGACGATCACCAGGGAGGTCGACTCGGGCACAGCGGAACTCGTCCCCGACCACGACGTCCCCGAGGCCTGGACCCTGCGCCTGAACGGCACCCCCCAGTCCCACGTGGACCTGGACGACCCGTGCCACTTGGAATTCGAGTACGTACGCCGCCTTGGCCACGTAGCCGACCTGCTCGCACCGCCAGGCGACCCCGTCCGAGCACTACACCTGGGCGGCGGCGGCCTCACTCTGCCCCGCTACATCGCCGCCACCCGGCCACGCTCGACGCAGCAGGTGGTGGAGGTGGACGGGGCTTTGATCGACTTGGTCAGAGGACTCCTCCCCTTGGACAAGTCTTGGCGCGTGAAAATCCGCCACGGCGATGCCAGGGAGGTGTTGACCAAGGCCCCACCGGACACATTCGACCTGGTGGTTACTGATGTTTTCGCGGGCGCACGAACCCCAGCGCATTTGACCTCGGTCGAATTCGTAGAACTGGCGGCCCGCACTCTTCGCGGCGGCGGTGTGTATGCGGCCAACATCGGCGACGGCGGCAAACTCGCCTTCGCCCGAGCCCAGGCGGCAACGGTAAAGGCGGTCTTCCGCCACGTGTGCGTACTAGCCGAACCAGCAGTCTTCCGAGGCCGCCGCTTCGGCAACTTCGTCATCCTGGGCTCGTACACGGACCTTCCGCTGGCCGACCTGGTCCGGCGCACGGCCGGAGACCCGTTCCCGGGCCGAGTGGAACACGACGACTCCCTGGTCCGCTTCATCGGCGGCACACCGGTGACGACGGACGCAACGGCCACCCAGTCCCCTCCCCCACCCAAGGGAACCTGGGGCCTACCCACCGACTAAACGCCCCGACCCTCAGCGCGCAACAAGGTTCTCCCGCGCGCAGCGCGGCCTTCGCGCGCGGAGCGCGCGGTAGGTGTCACCTACAAGTGGAGGGCCTCGGTTCCCCCACCGTATGGCCTGCCCGAA